>DATEHD010000245.1:0-3215 GCA_035279765.1 Candidatus Krumholzibacteriia bacterium
TGACGGAATCGGTCCCGAGGTTGTCGAGGCTGCGCGACGCGTCGTCGACGCGTCGGGTCCCGAAGTGGAATGGGTTCCCATGGAAATCGGCGCGGTCGCCTTCGAGAAATACGGCGACGCGCTGCCGGCGCACGTGGTGGAAGAGATCCGCGCCTGCGGAGTGGCACTCAAGGGCCCGACCACCACGCCGATCGGCAAGGGATTCGCCTCGGCCAACGTGAGGTTGCGCAAAGAGCTCATGCTCTTTGCCAACGTGCGTCCCGTGAAGACGGTGCCGGGGCTCGAAACGCCCTATGGTCACACCGACCTGATCGTGGTGCGCGAGAACACCGAGGATCTCTACTCGGGCCTCGAGAACGAAGTGGCGCCCGGCGTCATCTGTTCGATCAAGGTGATCACGGAGGTGGCCAGCCGTCGCATTGCAAAGTTTGCGTTTGAATACGCGGTCAAGTGGGGACGCCACCGCGTGACGGCCGTGCACAAGGCCAACATCATGAAAAAAGCCGACGGCCTCTTTCTCGAGTGTTGCCGCCAGGAATCACTGCCCTACGATGGACGCGTGCGCTTCGACGACGTGCTCGTCGATGCGCTGACCATGAAGCTCGTCACCAATCCCTCGCAGTACGACGTGCTGCTCCTCGAGAATCTTTACGGCGACATTGTGAGTGATCTCGCGGCCGGGCTGATCGGCGGACTGGGCCTGGCGCCGGGCGCCAACTACGGCCCCGACTGCGCGGTCTTCGAAGCCATCCACGGCTCGGCGCCTGACATCGCCGGCAAAGGCATTGCGAATCCGATCGCGGTGATCCTCTCGGGCGCGATGATGTGCCACCATCTCGGCGACACCGAATCGTACCTGCGCATCCGCAAGTCGGTGCGCACAATCACGCGCGACCATCGCGAGCTCCTGACACCCGACCTGGGCGGCCGTGGCAACACGCGTTCGCTCACGGATGCGATCGTGCAAGAGGTTGGGCGCCGGCGGCGGGAACCGGTCAATGATTAGGCAGGGAACACGATGATCATCAAGCCCAAGGTTCGAGGTTTCGTTTGTGTCACGACCCATCCGGTCGGATGTGCTGCCAACGTTCGCAAGCAGATCGAATACGTCCGCTCGCAGGGAAAGATTGCGAACGGCCCCAAGCGCGCGCTGATTCTCGGCGCGTCGACGGGCTACGGGCTGGGCTCGCGCATCAGTGCGGCGTTCGGCGCCGGCGCGGCCACGGTGGGTGTTTTCTTCGAGCGTCCGCCCGCCGAGAATCGTCCGGCCACGGCCGGCTGGTACAACTCGGTGGCGTTCGAAAAGGAAGCGCATGCCGCGGGACTGTTCGCACGCAGCCTGAACGCGGACGCGTTTTCGGACGATGCGCGCGCGCGCACCATCGCCCTCGTGCGCCAGATGGGGCCTGTGGATCTGATCGTCAACAGTCTCGCATCACCCAAGCGCACCCATCCGAAGAGCGGCGAGACGTTCAAGTCCGTGCTCAAGCCCATCGGTTCCACCTATCACGGGCGCACGCTCGACACCGACCGCGCGCTCGTCACCGACGTGACCATCGAGCCCGCCAGCGAGCAGGAGATCCGCGAAACCGTCGCGGTGATGGGCGGGGAAGACTGGGAGATGTGGGTCGACGCGCTCGCGGCCGCGGACCTGGTCGCGCCGGGTTGCCGGAGTGTCGCGTACACGTACATCGGACCCAGGCTCACGTGGCCGATTTATCGCGACGGCACCATCGGCAAGGCCAAAGAGGATCTGGAACGCGCCGGTCATGCGATCGATACCATACTCAAGAGCCGTGGCGGCTCCGCGCATGTGGCCGTGATGAAAGCGGTCGTCACGCAGGCGAGCTCCGCGATTCCCGTCGTGCCGCTCTACATCTCGCTGCTCTTCCGCATCATGAAGGAGAAGGGCACGCACGAGGGTTGCATCGAACAGACACGGCGCCTCTTTGCGCAGCTCTACGGATCAACGCCGCTGGCGCTGGACGAGAAGAATCGTCTGCGCCTCGATGACTGGGAGATGCGCGATGAGATTCAGCGCGAAGTCGACCGCCTGTGGCCGACGATTACGACGGAGAACCTGAACCAGCTCACCGATTTCAAAGGCTACCAGGAAGAATTCCTGAAGCTGTTTGGTTTCGGAATTCCGGGGATCGACTACGACGCCGACGTCGAGCCGGTGGTGGAGTTCTCGGAAGCAGTTTAGGGCCGCTCAGCTCTGCTTGAATAAATCGCCCTGGTCACCCGCCCGCGGCGGTCTTCGAAACGCGCTGCCGCTCACCTCGAAACGCTCCTGGTTCAGGCGGTGCCGCGCGCACGCGACGCGGAACATCTGCGCCACCTGCTCGGCGTACGGGCCGTTCCCGCGCTGTCGCGTTCTCCATTCCGAGTTGTAGAGCGCGCCTCCCGAAAGCGCGCGCATCCGCGACAGCACTTTCTCTTTCTTCTCCGGCTCGAACGCGTCGAGCCAGCCTTCGAACAACTCCTTGAGGCCGTAGGGAAGTCGCAGGATCACGTAGCCCGCGCTTCTTGCGCCGGCGTTGGCGGCCGCTTCGACGATGCGCGGCATCTCGTGGTCGGTGATGGCGGGCACCACGGGTGCCACCAGCACGCCGGTAGGGACGCCCGCCGCGGCAAGTGTCTCGATCGCTTCCAGTCTTTTCTGCGGTGATGATGTGCGTGGCTCCATGTGACGGGCCAGCGTTGCGTCGAGCGTGGTGATCGAGAGATACACGGCCGCCGCGTGATGTTGCGCCAGCTCGGCGAGAAGATCGATGTCGCGTGTCACCAGGTGGTTCTTGGTGATAACCAACACGGGCTGTCGAAACTCGACCATGACTTCGAGACAGCGGCGCGTGAGCCCGAGCTTGCGCTCGATGGGCTGATACGGATCGGTGACACCGCTCATTCCCAGCGGCGTCGGCTTCCACGACGGCTTTGACAATTCCTCGCGCAGCAGCTCGGGCGCATTTTCTTTGACGAAAATCTTGGTTTCGAAATCGAGCCCAGCGGAAAGGCCGAGATATTCGTGCGTGGGCCGGGCGAAACAATATGAGCATCCATGTGCGCAGCCACGATACACATTGATGCTCGCGTCGAAGCCAACATCGGGGCTGTCGTTGCGCGCGATGATGCCGCGTGTGTTGTCGCGGAAATACTCCGTCGGCACCTGGCGCGGCGCGTCGGTGTCCTCGGGATCCGGCTGGACGAAATCG
>DATEHD010000246.1:0-7492 GCA_035279765.1 Candidatus Krumholzibacteriia bacterium
GGTCTGGTTCAGAAAGAGATAATTGAGAATCTGGTAGTAATTGACGAGGACAGCTTCGAACGGATCGCCGCGATACTGCTTGATGTTTTCGTTCACGAGCGCCGCGCCAACTTCGCGCGAGACGCTCTTGGTGTAGAGCTCGTCGACCACCTGCTCGGCGCGCTGGAAGGTGACATTGCTCTGGGCGTAGTCGCCTTTTTCGTGCTGGATGGTGCCGAGCTCGTAACAGCGCAGTAGCTCGGAGTTGGACTGGCTGATCTTGTCGGCGAGCTTGATGGCCTTCTCGTAGTCCTGCGCTTCCATCGCCTGGCGAATCAGCGGCGATTGTTCGGAATAGGTGGAGCAGCCGGCGACGACGAGCGCCGCCGGCACCACCACCAGCGCCATCCATTCATGACGAAGGGGCCGCATGACCGAACGCGCGGCTTAGCGGCTGTACGACGGCCGTGAGATGTACTTCTTGATCTTCTTCTGACCCTGCCAGACCTTGGTGTTCGTCTCCAGGTTGATGAGGTTCATGTCCACCTGGTAGAACACAACCATCTCGCCTTTTTCGCGGTCTTCAATGGAGCTGATCACACCGCCCAGCATGTAATCGGCGCCGTGCTCCTTGCCCCACTGCTTCATCGTTTCTTCGCTCGCATTCTGCTGCTGGTCCTCGCGCTCGCCGCGGACCTGCTCGCGCTCTTCGGCGCTGGCCACCATTTCGGCCTGGCCGGAGTTGATGAATGCGCGCTCGATATCACCGATGAAGGTGTCGGTCGCAATGTGCTCGGTGGTCTTGTTGCGAATCTGACCCACGATGATGGCGGGATTCTTGCCTTTCGCCGCGATGTGGTTCGCCTTCCACGGGCGCGACATGCAGTCCGCGATCATTTCTTCCGACACGAGTCGTGAGTCGGTGTCGTTCCAGCGGCCCGACAAATCGGTCGTCTCGTTGGGATCGATTCGCTGCACCTTGGGCTGACTCGAGCAACCGGCGAGCGCAAGAGCCGCCGCGAGCACGAACAGGTAACGCTTCATCGCATGCCTCCCTGGTGAATGGATGTGCCAACGGGAGCATCGCGCCAAAGCGGCGTGTATGTCAATTACTGGTGCTCCGGCGCATGGCGCCGCGGACGAGCCACATCAGCATGGCGAGGTCGTACGCTGCGTGGGCCGCGATGGCGCACTCGAGGCCTTTCCATCGGTTCAATGCTGACAGGCCGATGCTGGCGGCGTAGAGGAACACCGCGAATAACAGGCTGTTTCCGCTGCGGATGCGGAGCGCCCCGTGCAACGCCACAAAGGCGATGCCGGCAAGCCACCAGCCCGCCACCGGGTCGAGGGCGCCGCGGAAGAAGATTTCTTCCCCGATGCCCGCGGCGAACGCCACGACGATCACGGTGTGCCAGCGCGGCTCGATTCCCTCCACGGCGTGATGGGCGAGACGGCGGACATGCTCGAACACAGGCAGGCGTGTCACCACCGTGGCGTTGAACATCGCGGCGAGGGCCCCAATCCCGGCGCCGATGACGATGTGTAGGAGCGCATGCTCGGGATTGAAGAGCGGAACGTGACTGCGATGGGTGAGCCAGCGGAGCAGCAGTGCGGCGCCCACCAGAACCACCGCGAGCGCGGAGCTCGCGAGCGTTACCGTGCGCCGTGCGTCGCTGCTTCCAGCCGTTGCGGGCAGCATGGTCTACGTGTGCCGCAGGCGATCGAGCGGCACGGGCTCGATCCATTCCGGGAGATCGTACGTGTGGCGGGTTGTCTTGTGAGGATACGTCTTCCCCGCACGCGCGATCTCGATCACGGACTGCTTGGTAACCGCAATGTCCGGCCGGCGCGAAATGACATGAATGGTGGAGTCGTTCAGGTAATCCACGGTGTAACACGGAACCACGGCCAACCCGAGTCGCATCGATGCCTGCCAGCGATGATGTCCGTCGAGAATGACGCGTGTGGCACGATCGACGAGAACGGGCGGATAGAAATAGCCGGCCGTGCGGATTTCCTCGACGAGTCTGTCGAGTCGCGCGGTGTCAAATTCCTCGTGGGAGAGCAGGAGCGCGGGAGGGATGAGCTCGAATTCGCCGAGCACGGGCGGTCAGCGCCAGGGAACGGCCAGGTTGAGACGGGTCAGCTTGGCTTCCAGCTCTTCGCGTTCACGGTTGCGCTTGAAACCGCTCTTGCCCGGTTCGAGCCAGCCGTGTTTTTCCGCGATGGCGGTGGCGCCTTTGGCATCGCCCGCGTTGATGTGCTGGATGATCTCGGTCTCGATCCGCGAAAAGCCCATCGCGTGCATGCGGTAGTCGAGGAATGCTTCCCATACGATGGGACACCACTTGCTGACAATTTCTTCGCCCATGACCTGCGCGTACTGGCGGATCTCGAGCTGGGCGTGGTCGTCCATGCGCAGCGACAGAAAATGGAGCAGGTTGTGGAGGTCCGCCTTCCAATACGCTTCCGTGTACGTGGACAGCGGAAGATCCTTGCGCGCCTGCTCGCGCGCGACGCCGGCCTCGATGCGCTCGGTGTAGATGCGGCGCGAGAGGCTGTGCAGGTCGGCTTCCTGCTTGGAGAAAGTGCTTCCGAGCTTTTCGTCGGCGAAGCCCGCGCTTCCCTGCCGGTTTCCGGTCGACTGCAGGCGCCATTCATGCGCGGGTGTCATCTGCGCCGCGTCGATGGCGACGGAATAACGCGTGCTGTACTCGTTCACATTGGCGGTCCGGTGACGAATGAACTGCCGCCATGCGTCCATCGGGATGCGGATGTGCAGCTTGATCTCGCACATCTCGAACGGCGTGGTGTGACGGTGGCGCAACAGGTAGCGGATGAGACCGCGGTCTTCGTGAATCTTCTTGGTGCCCTTCCCGTACGACACGCGCGCCGCCTGCACGATGGATTCGTCGGAGCCCATGTAGTCGACAACGCGCACGAAACCGTCGTCGAGCACCTTGAAGGGGTGCCCGAGAATGCTATCGAGGGCCTCCACGTGAGGGCGTTGGAGATGCTCCGCAGTTTCGGGCTGGGTGGATTCGATGTCGTTGGCCATGTGTGTCTTGTGGTAATGCGCGTGGGCGCCGGTTGCGAGGATTAAACCGCAACACTGGCGCCAAAACAAGTTGGAAGTGGACGCGGGGCTCGGGTAAGGTTCGGCCCATGCATCGCGAAGCAATGCGCGCGGCGCTGGATGCGGCGCGGGACCCGTGGGATGTGCTCGTCATCGGAGGCGGCGCCACGGGACTGGGCTGCGCTCTCGAGTCGGTGACGCGTGGATTCCGCACGGCGCTCGTCGAGCAACAGGATTTCGCGTCGGGCACATCGAGCCGCAGCACGAAGCTCTTCCACGGCGGCGTGCGCTACCTGCGCGGCGGCCACATTCACATGGTGGCACAGTCGCTGCACGAGCGCGACAGCGCTCGCCGCACGGCCCCTGGCCTGGTTCACGACACTCCCTTTCTGATTCCATGTTACCGCCCCGGCGAGAGTCTTTACTATGGAGCCGGACTGCGTCTCTACGACTTCCTTGCGCGTAATCGTGACTCGCCGCGCTCGCGTGCGGTCACGGCGAGGGAAGCGCTTCACCTTGCGCCCACGTTGCGTCCGGATCGATTGCGCGGCGGGGTTATCTACCACGACTATCAATTCAATGACGCGCGCTTTGCGATCGAGCTGGCGCGGGCCGCTGCATCACGCGGTGCGTTGCTGCTGAATCATGCGACGGTGAGCGGACTTCTGTACGCCGGCACGCGCGTGGCCGGTGCCATTGTGCGCGATGTCCTTCGCGGCGACGAGATGCAGGTGCGGGCGCGCGTGGTGGTGAATGCGGCCGGCGTGTACGCGGACGCGGTGCGGCGGCTGCGCACCCCGTCGGTTACGCCGCTGCTCCGCTTCAGCCGCGGCACGCACATCGTGCTCGAGCCTTCGTTCCTTCCCGGCGAGACCGCCGTGCTGGCGCCGCGCACCGACGACGACCGCGTGGTCTTTCTGATTCCCTGGCGCGGGCGTGTGCTGGTGGGAACGACGGATGTGCCTGTCGACGAACCGTCGCACGAGCCGCGCGCAACGCTGGAGGAAATCGACTACCTGCTCGCCCATGCGGCGCGCTATTTGTCGCGCGCTCCCTCACGCGCCGACGTGCGCAGCGCGTTCGCGGGGTTGCGGCCTCTGCCTGCAGGTGCGGGACGAAGCGCCAATGTGTTGCGCGATCATCGTGTCGAGGTTTCCGACGGGCTGGTAACGATCTGCGGCGGCAAGTGGACGACGTACCGCCTGATGGCGGGCGACGCCATCGATGCGGCCGCGCGCGCGGGAGCGCTGGCACCGGGCGCTTCGCACCCGGCGGCGGTTCTGTCGGCGCCGCCCGCGCCCAATGTCGTGCTCGAGGCGCGCGTTCTCGACGGCGCGGCGCTCACGCCGGACGATACGGCGGAAATCACACGCCTGGTTCGTGAGGAGATGGCCTGCACTGTCGAGGATGTGCTCGCGCGGCGCGTGCGCGTGTTGTTTCTCGATGCGAATCACGCGTTGCAGGCGGCGCCGGCGGTTGCGAGTGTGCTTGCGCGCGCGCTGGGACGTGATCAGACCTGGATTGATGAGCAGGTTCGTGCGTTCACTGCGCTCGCGAAGAGTTACATGCCCGAGTGATTGCGACAATCAACAATTGCCGTCAACAAATCGACCGCGAGATTTTGATGATCTCGCGGTCGATTGTTGACTCGCGCTGGTACACAAATATTTTTGCAGATATTTGTCTGCATGACATTGATTAATTAACGAACATCATTATATTATTTGTACAGCGCACTCCTCCCGCGCTGGGTTGTTCACGCAATTCCACTGGAGGTGTGCTCATGGTTCGTTCTGCTCGCGAAGTTCTCTCCGAAACAGATCAAATCGTCGCTCAGGATCGCAAGCTCACGTTGCGTCTGCTCGTCAATCTGCATGAGATCGAGCACAACAAGTTCTACCTCGAGCTCGGCTACGGCTCGATGTTCGATTACTGCACGCAACATCTGAAGTATCCCGAATCCTCGGCGGCGAGACGAATGCGCGCAGCGCGCTGCCTGGCCGAGTATCCGCAGCTGGCTCCGCTCTTGGAGTCGGGTGAGGTGAACCCGACGTCTCTGGCTGCGGTCTCAAAGCATATCGTGCCGGACAATGCCGAAGCAGTTATCGAGGCTATCAAGGGCAAGTCCACCCGTGAGGTCGAGCGCTTCATCGCGGCGCTGCAGCCGCTGAGCACGATCCCGCCTGACCGCACGCGTTTCATGGTGGTGCCCAACGTTGACTGCGCGAAATCCACCACCAGCGCTGGCAGTAACGGACTTTCCAGCACCGGTCAATCATTGGCCGACACGCCGATTGTCGTTGAGCGGCAGATGCTCCAGTTCAAGCGAGTGGTGCGCTCGGAGTTCACCGCAGAAGAAGAAACCATGCAGAAGCTTGACCGCGTGCGGTCTCTGGCATCACATCGGTTGGCGATGAACGTATCGATGGGACAGCTCATCGACTTCATGGCGGATTATTTTCTCAAACGCGAGGATCCGGTTCTGCGTAACAAGAGGCGCGAGGAGCGCGTCAGCATCGCGAAGGCGCCGGCTGCAACGTCAAATAATCCGCGGCAGATTCCGGCGGCGGTGCGTGATCAGGTGCACGTTCGCGATCAGCGCTGCACCTACGTCGGCCCCGACGGCAAACGATGCAATTCAACTCACGTGCTCCAGGTTGATCACATCCGGCCGGTGGCCCGCCGGGGAGCGGCTACAGTTGATAACCTGCGGTTGCTGTGCGCCGATCACAACCGGTTGGAATCCGAGAAGCTGATGGGAGTGAGGCGGCGGGAATAGCTGCGGGACGCGCTATTTCGGATTGACACGCCCGCCGCTGAGCGGCTGCGACGTGATCACGAACTCGGCGACGGGAACGCCGCCGATCAAGTGCTCCTGGATAATGCGCTCGAGCACTTCCGGTGTGCAGCTGCGATACCACACGCCCTCGGGATACACAACCGCGACGGGACCTTCGCGGCACACGCGCAGGCAATTGGCGCGCGTGCGCGCCACCCCGTCCTCGGCGAGGCCAAGCTCTTTCAGGCGGCGCTTGAGATATACCCAGGACGCGTGCGAGTCCTCGCGCGTGCTGCACTTGGGATCGGTCTGGTCGCAGCACAGGAAGATATGGCGGCGCGCACGGATGATTCCAACTTCAGCGATGCGTTCGCGCAGCGCCTGCGGATCGTGCTGCTCGTTGCTCATGACTTGGATGACTCCCGGTGGATCAAGTACGGATTGCGCTGCGCCGTCGGCATGATGATCAGCTTGGCGATATTCACGTGTGCGGGCGCGCTCGCAACATACAGCACGGCATCGGCGACGTCGGCCGCGGTGAGCGGCTTGAAGCCGTCATAAACTTTTCCAGCGCGCTCCTCGTCGCCGTGGAAACGAACCAGGGAAAATTCGGTCTCGGCGGCGCCCGGATCCACGCTGGAAACCCGTACGTTGGTGCCGTGCATGTCGATATTCATGCTCTCGGTGAGCCCGCGGACGGCAAACTTCGTGGCGCTGTATACGTTCCCTCGCGGATAGGGGATGTAACCGGCCACGCTGCCAATGTTGATCACGTGACCGGAGTTGCGTGCGACCATGTGCGGAAGGATCTCGCGCGACACGTTGAGCAGCCCCTTGAGGTTCGTGTCGATCATGGCGTCCCAGTCGTCGTAGTCGCCTTCGTGAACGGGATCGAACCCCGACGCCAGGCCGGCGTTGTTGACCAGGATGTTTATATTGTGCCCGGCCGCAACTGTCTCTCTTACTGCGGTGCGGACGGCGTCGCGGTCGCGCACGTCGACTATCCGTGTTTGAACGTCGACCGGGTGGGCCGCTGATACAGATTGGCGAACACGATCCAGCTTGTCGGCGCGCCGGGCCCACAACTCCAGATCCGCACCCGCGGCGGCAAACGCGTGCGCGCAGGCTTCGCCGAAACCGGCGCTCGCGCCGGTGATCAGAGCGCGCTTTGATTTGAGTGCATTGGCATTCATGCGTGGCATGTTATCAGCATCGACGCCGGCTCGCAATCATCGCTCGATGCGCGCCGCACCGTTGGTCGCATCGGCGAGCGCGCGTGAGATTTCCTCTTCCCGGTCAACGGGCATTCGAACCAGGAGGGCGACGCTTGTGGAGAACGCCTGCGCAATCACGCGCGCGCCTTCACGCTGGAGCACTCGTTGCACCGCGTCGACGGCGGCGTAAGGGACCACCACCTGGACGTTGACAAGGTCCACGTGCTCGGTGGTATTCAATTCGCGCAGTGCATGTTGAACCCCGCCGCTGTATGCGCGAACCAGCCCTCCCCTGCCCAGTTTGACCCCACCGTAGTACCGCGTGACGACCGCAATTACATCCCCGACGTCCGCATTGAGCAATGTTTTCAACATGACCTGGCCGGCCGTCCCGGAGGGCTCGCCATCATCGCTCGCGGCCGTGTTCGCCGTGCTGCCGGGCGG
>DATEHD010000247.1:0-9119 GCA_035279765.1 Candidatus Krumholzibacteriia bacterium
CGCGGCCAGGCCGGGGTCGTGGTGACCGGGGTGGATGAGGGAAGCCCTGCCGAGGATGCCAACCTTCAGGAAGGCGACGTCATCACCGAGGTGTACACGCAGAACGTGGGCGGCCTCGACGACTACGTCACCATCTCGAAGAAGTTGAAAGATCGGAAGGACCCCATCGCTTTCCTGGTGAAGAGAGGAAGAAGTACGAACTACGTGACGGTATCCCCTGAGTCGAATTGAGGATTCGTCGGCGAGTCGTCGACACCTTAACCAGGAGGTTTGAACATGCTGGAACGCGACAACAACGAAGAGCGTTTTGAGCAGACTGAATCGGGTGATCAGAAGAAGAAAGAGAAGCAGTCGGGCGCCGGCATCCGGAGCCTTGACCTCTATCTTCACGAGATCAACCGGACGCCCCTCTTGACGCGCGATCAGGAGCGCGATCTGGCCAAGCGCATCCACGCCGGCGACAAAGCCGCGCTGGATCAGCTGGTCCAGGCCAATCTCCGGTTCGTGGTATCGATTGCCAAGCAGTACTCAAACCAGGGTCTCTCCCTCGAGGACCTGATCAATGAAGGGAACCTCGGCCTGATCAAGGCGGCGCACCGCTTCGACGAAGAGCGCGGTTTCAAATTCATTTCCTACGCCGTGTGGTGGATCCGCCAGGCCATGCTGCAGTCGCTGGCCGAGCATTCGCGCATTGTGCGGCTTCCGCTCAATCGCGCGGGAACGCTCTACCGCATCGGCAAAGTTTCGCGACAGCTCGACCAGGAGCTGGGCCGTGCGCCCAGCCCGGACGAGATCGCGGCGCGTCTCAACATTTCCGCGCAGGAAGTGGAGGAGACGATGGTCATCGCGAACACGCACGTGTCGCTGGATGATCCGTACTCGGCCGACAAGGATGACACGGCGCTTGTCGATCACCTGGCCGCGGAGGGACAGGAGTCGCCCGATGAGGGCACCTACACCGCCGCGCTCAGCGATGATCTCGATCGTGCGCTGGGGACGTTGTCGGACCGCGAGCGCCGTGTGCTGGCGATGTACTTCGGCCTCGGCGGCGATGAGCCCATGACGCTGGAGGACATCGGTCGCAAGCTTGGGTTAACGCGCGAGCGCATTCGCCAGATCAAGGAAAAGGCGATTCAGCGCCTGCGCCATTCCACGCGTGCCCGCTTCCTGCAGGGCTACGTGGAGAGTTAGCTGACGCACGGATGTTTCCGTCGGTGCCTGGGAAGGGCAGGGTCAGACCCTGCCCTTCCGCTTGACACCGGACGCATCGCGTCACTAGCCTCGCCCTGTCTCCCTCCACAAGACCGGTAGTTTTCATGCGCGACCGCATTCTCACTTTTCTCTATCTCCCCGATGGCGCCAGCGAGCCGCGCACGCTCCAGGTGCGCCGCAGCATTCTGGTCACCTTCGTGGTCAGCGTGCTGTTTGCACTCGGTGTTTCGGGATGGATGGTGCTGCACTACGCCACGCGTCTCAAGAACGCGTACCAGGTGGAGGTGCTCGCGACCCAGAACAAGCAGCTGCGCGACGACATGGGCGCGCTCGAGACGGAGCTCGGCACGCTGCGCCGGCAGGTGGCGCAGAATTTCGATTTTCAGAAGAAGGCGCGCATTCTCGCCAATCTCGACGAAGAGGGAGACGACGTGTCCGAGGTGGGCGTGGGCGGGCCGTCCGGCGACGCCGCGCGCGCCGTCGAGAGTCTCGATCCGGCCACGCGCGAGCGGGTGCTCGGCGCACGCGACGACATCGACAAGCTGCTCCGCCAGGCGCGGCTGCAGAAAGAGGACTACGAGACCATCCTGGCCCGGATGGAGAGTGCCAACCAGGAGGTTCACACCACGCCCTCGCTCAAGCCCGTCGCCCTGGGATTCATTTCGAGCCGGTTCGGCTGGCGCATGGATCCGATCACCGGGCGGCGCACGATGCACCGCGGCGTGGATTTCTCGGCGCGCCTGGGCACTTCGGTCATGGCCACGGCCGACGGCGTGGTCACGTTCTCGGGCGTGTGGCAGACCTACGGCAACGTGGTGGAGTTGTCGCACGGCAACGGCTTTGTGACCCGCTACTGCCACCTCCAGCGCCGCCTCGTCCAGAAGGGTCAGAAGGTGACCCGCGGCGACATCATCGGGCGTGTCGGATCGACCGGCCGCTCGACCTTCTCGCACCTCCATTACGAGATCGAGCAGAACGGCGAGCGCATCGATCCCCTGCGCTATGTCCTCACGGATTTGGCCTTGCCGTAATTTTCCGGCGAGGGCTATCCTTCCCCCGAACTAACCCTCGTTTCAATAATGCTTTGTAACCGGCATATGATGCGCTGGAGCATGTTGGCAGCGCTCCTGGCGGTGGCGGCGCCCGCGTGGGCGCGCCCCGGCCTGGTGCGTACCGTCCGCTGCTCGACGACGGACCGGTCGGCCCGCGTCGTGATCGACCTGTCGCGGCCCCTGGACTACGACGTCACGCTGGCCGCGGATTCCAGCGCGCTTGTCGTCGAGATTCCGGGCGCCGTCAGCGAGGCGTCGCTCGGCGAAGTGAAGGTGGGGGCCAGCGGAGTGGCGTCCGTCTTCACGCGCACCGTGAAGTCGCCCGAGCCCGCGCGCGTCGAGGTCACGCTGCGCCTGGATGCCCCGGTCACGTACAAGCATTTCGCGCTTCCGGCCTCCAACGGAAAACCGGCGCGCATCGTGGTCGACGTGGAGCCGGCACCCAACGTGGCGCCGGCGCCCGCCGTGGCCAGGGCCGATTCCGAAGTCCCCGTGCCCGCGGACAGTGACATCGCCGCGCCCCTGACGCGCACCACGACCTCCGCAGCGCGCCCGTTCATCGTCGCCATCGATGCCGGACACGGCGGACACGACACCGGCACCATCGGCCTGTACGGTCTCACCGAGAAGCGACTCACGCTCGACATCGCGCAGCGCGTCGCCAACGACCTGAACCGCCGGAGCGGCATGCGCGCGGTGCTCACGCGCGACGACGACACGTACCTCACGCTTCCCGAACGCAACGAAGTGGCGGAGAAAAAGAAGGCCGACATCTTCGTCAGCATCCATATCAACTCCGCGCCCAGTGCCACCGCGCGCGGTGCGGAGATTTACTTCGTGGCGCCGGCGGGGGCGGAACGTGCCGCCAACAACGAGCTCAACAGCGGAGATGCCGCGCACGAGTTCGGCCTCGACGGCCGCGATGACTCCGACATCGTGCACATGCTGCTCGATGTGAACCAGCAGTCGGTGCTGGCGCGCAGCGAAGCGCTGGCCGCGAACATCCTGGAAGAAGTGCGCAATCGCAACCTGATGCCCACGCGCAACGTGAAGCAGAAATCGTTCTCGGTCTTGCGCACCATCTCCATGCCGTCCGTGCTTGTCGAGTGCGGCTTTGTCTCCAATCGCGAAGACGCGCGCCTCCTGAAAAGCGAAGACGGCCGCGACCGCATCGCCCATTCCGTCGCCGAGGGCATCGGCGATTTCCTCCGCGCCAATCCTCCGCAGCGCGATGACGCTACGGCGTCGCGGTCCATCGTGCACCGCGTGCAGAACGGCGACACGCTGGCGTCGATCTCGAAGCGTTACAACGTCACGGTGCACTACATCTGCCAGTTGAACGGATTCCGCACGTCGCAGCCGCTCCGCGTCGGGCAGGAGATCGTGGTGCAGCGTTAGCTGGGTGTCATGAAAATCGCGCGGGCAATCACGCACAACCTGGGCGCCAAGCTGCTCGCACTGGTGGTGGCGGCGCTGGTGTGGTTCAACGCCAGCGGCCAGGAGCAGGTGGTGCGGACGCGCACCGTGCCGCTCGTGTTCGAAGGACTGCCCGACTCGCTCGCCGTGGCCACCCCACTTCCCGAAACCGCCGAGGTTCGCGTCGTCGCATCGCGACGCCAGCTGGTCACGGTGGGATTCCGCCGCGTCTCCGTCGTTACTGATCTCTCGGGCTTCGGCCCGGGACGCCACCGCGTATCGTTCGGGTCCGATGCCATTCGCGGCCTCGGCCTGGTGCCGGGCGCGGCGCAGGTGACCTCTCCCGATCACGTCGATTTCGAAGTCGAGCCGATGGCGATCCGGCGCGTCCAGGTTTCACTCGCCACCACCGGGGAGCTGCCGCACAGCGTGGTTCCCGTGGAAGACGGCGTGGTCATCGAGCCCGCGTGGGTGACGATCCGCGGTCCCGCCTCGATGCTGGAGCGCGTGCAACATGTCTCGACGCGCGCGCTCGATCTTTCGAAAGTGCGCGAAACCGTGCAGCGCGACATCGCACTGGACGTCGACAGGCACGTGTTCACCTGCGATCCAGCGCGTGTGAACCTCACCATGCGCGTGAGCGCGCGCGGTGAGCGCGTGCTCGCCAACGTTCCGCCCACCGTGCTTCTCGACTCGGACAAGATGGATGTCGAGATCGAGCCGCGCGCCGTATCGCTCACCCTGGAGGGGCCGGCCGCCGTGCTCGACACGCTTTCATCGGGCGATGTCTCGGTTCTCCTGAGCCTCGCCGGGCGCCCGCCGGCCACCTACCGCATGTCGCCCGAAGTGATCCTTCCGCCCGGCGTGCGGCTCACCGCCACCAGCGCCGATACGCTCCAGGTGCGCATATTCAAGTCCGGGCGTTAGACCCGCGCGGGGCCCCGGCGATTGGCTTGACAGGCCCGTGCGCGCGACCCTAATGTTGCCGCACTCGCTTGCAGCACGCGCCGCTTTCTCGTTTCGCCTGCATCCTTTATGCGACTGACCGAACTGATCCAGCCGGAAGCCGTCGTGACCGGCGTGCCCGCGACATCCCGTGACGAGCTTTTGGCAACCATCGTGGACGACCTCGCCGCCAAGGGTTTCATCGCCGATCGCGATGCCACGGCGCGCGACCTCGTCGCGCGCGAAACCGTCATGAGCACGGGCGTGGGCAACGGTGTCGCGATCCCGCACGCCTACACCAACGGTGTGCACAAGCTGATCGCGGGTTTGTATCGCACGCGCGAGGCCATTGCATTCGGTGCGCCCGACGATGCGGGCGTCGATCTGTTCTTCGTGGTGCTGGGCCCGAAGGACAGCCGTCGCGACCACATTCGCGTGCTGGCCAAGGTGTCGCGCTTGATCGGGCACGTGGATTTTCGCGAAGACCTGCGCCGCGCCGAGGACGCGCAGGCGGTGACCGCCGTGCTGCGACGCTTCGGAGAGCGATGACGGCGCTCCCGTGAACGCCCCGTTCCGTATCCGTGTCTCGTGGCTCGTGCTCAGCGTCATGTACGTCGGGCTGATTTTTTTCGGCTCGTCGCGGCCGTACCTGCGAGCGCCCGGTCCGGATTTCGCGAACAAGGACAAGATCGCACACTGCACGGAGTACGGCATCCTGGGCTGGTTCATGTCGCGCGCGCTGCGTCCCGCGCGTCGCGTGCCGCGGGCTGTCGAGGTGTTGTGGTTCGTGGCTCTCGGCGCCGGCATCGCCGGTCTCGATGAACTGTTCCAGGGCACGGTGGCCGGCCGCGTGACCGACATCCACGACTGGATGGCCGACGTCACCGGGCTTACCATCGGCGCGGGTCTTTCGGTTCTGCATGCGCGCAGGGGGCGCGCGTCGTCATGAAGTATTCGCGGCCGCGCGGCACACACGATGTGACACCCGCCGAGATCGAGCGCTGGCGGCGCGTCGAGTCCGCGTTCGAGCGCGCCTTCGACGGTTACGGCTACCGCGGGATTCGCACGCCGATTTTCGAGCACACGGAATTGTTCGTGCGCGCCGTGGGCGAGCAGTCGGACATCGTGAGCAAGGAGATGTACACGTTCAAGGATCGCGGCGACCGCGACCTCACGCTGCGGCCCGAGAACACGGCATCGGTGATCCGCGCCTATCTCGAAAACGGCATGCACCGCTGGGGTGGCATCCAGCGCCTGTGGTACACGGGACCGATGTTCCGCTACGACCGGCCGCAGGCGGGGCGCTATCGCCAGTTCCACCAGGTTGGCGCCGAAGTGCTGGGAAGCGCCAGTGCCGCGGTGGATGCGGAAGTGATCCAGATCGTTGTCGAATCGCTGGCCGCGCTGGGTTTCGCAGGACTCGATGTGCGGCTCAATTCCGTCGGCACCGAGCAGTCGCGCGGCCCGTACCGCGCCGTGCTGCTGGATGCGATCCGCTCCCACGCGAGCGAGCTCTCTCCGGACGCACTCGAGCGCTACAGCAAGAATCCGCTGCGCATTTTCGATTCCAAGGAGTACGGCGAGAAACTGAAGCACTCCCTGCCCGTGATCTCCGATCACCTGGTGGACGATGACGCGGCGCACTTCGCGCGCGTGCGCGAATTGCTCTCCGCGATCGGCGTGAAATTCACCGAGGACAAGCATCTCGTGCGCGGGCTGGACTACTACACGCGCACCGTGTTCGAAGTGTATTACGGCGCGGCGGGCGCGCAGAGCGCCCTGTGCGGTGGCGGCCGTTACGATGACCTCGTGCGCGAATGCGGCGGCCCCGATACACCGGCCGTGGGCTTCAGCGCGGGGCTCGAGCGCATCGTCGAAGCAATGCCCGCCGCCGCTGCTTCGACAGGCGATATTCATTATTACGTCGTATGTGTTGGTGCAGGCGCCGAAGCTCGCGCACTGGCGGCGGCGCGCACACTGCGGACTGTTGACTCCGCAGAGTTGGATTTATCGGGGCGTTCGCGCAAGACCCAGCTGGAGTCCGCCGCGAAGAAAAAAGCCCGCATTGCCGTGGTGATCGACGCTGCCACACCGGGGACCATCGAATGGCACGACCTGCGCGAGCGCACCGAGCGCCGCGTGCAGGAAGATCATCTCGGCGTGTTTGCCCACGACGCGCACGGCGAGGAAAACGAATCCGAGGAGAATTCGAAGTGAGCAACGAAGGCTACCATCTTCCATTCGAGCGATCGCACAAGTCGAACGAGCTCTCCTCGGCGCTGGCGGGGAAAACCGTGCACCTGATGGGATGGGTGGCGCGCGCGCGCAAGCTCGGAGGTGTGAACTTTGTCGATTTACGCGACCGTTACGGAAACATCCAGATCGTGGTGGACTACGTTGAGCCCGCCCTGAATGAAGTAATGGAGTCGCTCCGCATGGAAGACGTCATTGCCGTGGAAGGAAAGGTGCGCCCGCGGCCCGTCGACATGGTTCGAGATGACTCACCGGCGGGTGCCATCGAAGTGGCGGCGTCGCGCGTTGTCGTGCTCAATCGTTCCAACGTGCTTCCGTTCACAATTACCGACGAGGTGAAGGCGAGCGAAGAGCTGCGCCTGAAGTATCGCTATCTCGACATTCGGCGGCGCCCCATCCTCAGCAACCTGGAAATCCGCCACCGGGTGGTCCTGGCCATCCGCAATTTTCTCTCTGGCCGCGGCTTTCTCGAAGTGGAGACGCCGATGCTCGTGCGCGCCACGCCCGAAGGTGCGCGCGACTACCTCGTGCCCAGCCGCGTGCATCCCGGATCGTTCTACGCGCTGCCGCAGAGCCCGCAGCTCTACAAACAGATCCTCATGGTCGCCGGCATCGACCGGTATTTTCAACTCGCGCGTTGTCTGCGCGACGAAGATTTGCGCGCTGACCGTCAGCCCGAGCACACGCAGATCGACATCGAGATGAGCTTCGTCAACGAGAACCACGTGTTCGAGCTTGTCGAAGCGATGATGACGGAGGTCTTTCGCACCGGCGCGGGCGTGGAGCTCACGACACCATTCCCGCGCCTGTCGTACGCCGGGGCCATGGACCGCTTCGGCAGTGACAAGCCGGATACGCGGTACGCAATGGAGCTCACCGACCTTTCCGGTGCCTTCCAGGGCACGGAGTTTCGCGTGGTGAAGCAGGCGCTCGAGAGCGGCGGCCGCGTGCGCGGTTTCGTGGTGCCCGACGGCGCCAAACTGGTGAAGAAGGATGTCGATGAGCTGGAGGCGCTGGCCAAGGCGA
Source organism: Candidatus Krumholzibacteriia bacterium (assembly GCA_035279765.1). Taxonomy (GTDB): domain Bacteria; phylum Krumholzibacteriota; class Krumholzibacteriia; order WVZY01; family JAKEHA01; genus JAKEHA01. The sequence goes on from DATEHD010000247.1 coordinate 7,905, forward strand.
GCGGCGCGGGCGGTCTCATCAGTCTGCGCCGCGAAGGCGCGCGCCTCTCCGGTGTGGCGGCCAAGTTCCTGGGCGAAAGCATCGAACAGGCGATCATTCGCGATGCCAAAATGAACGACGGCTCGCTCCTGCTCGCGGTGGTGGGGAAGGAGCCCGGCATCTCCGGCATACTCGGACGGCTCCGTGTCGACGCGGCACGGCGCACCGGCGCCGACCAGGTGGACGGCTTCCATATGCTCTGGGTGAATGAATTCCCGCTCTTTGAGCGCGACCCCGAAACCGGTGCGTACTCGCCGTGTCACCATTTGTTTTCAATGCCCTTCGAGGAAGACATCCAGTATCTCGAGAAGGAGCCGCTGCGCGTACGCGCGCACCTCTATGACCTCGTGTGCAACGGGATGGAGCTGGCGTCGGGGAGCATCCGCATTCACAACCGGGCGCTCCAGGAGCGTGTCATGGCGGTGACGGGGATTGGGAAGGAAGACGCCGCGCGCCGCTTCGGCTTCCTGCTCGATGCGTTCGAGTTCGGTGCGCCGCCGCATGGTGGCATCGCGCCGGGCATCGACAGGCTCATCATGACGCTGGTGGGGGCGCCGTCGCTCCGCGACGTGATTGCCTTTCCGAAGACCCAGAAAGCGTCGTCGCTCATGGATGACGCTCCGTCGCCTGTCGAGCCCGATCAGATCCGTGACCTCCACATCGCCCTGGTGCCACCCGAAGAAGGGAAAAGCTGAGTTTCGGACGACCCTATTGACAGCCAATGGGGGGCATTGTTAGGGTACGTGCGGTTAAACGTTCGTCCCTATCCCCATCCAGAACACACGATTGAAAAGGAGTTCAGGCGTGCAAAAAGGACGTCGCGTCCGGCTCACGTGGGCCGCGTGCACGATCATATCGATGTGTTTCGTCGGCTGCGCCAAGGCGCCGGCGTGCAAGATCTCGCCCGTGGAGCTCGAGGAGCTGCGCGAGGACATCTCGGTGCTCAAGAAAGACCTCAAGACCGCGCAGGATCGCGAAGCCCAGCTTACCGCCGATCTGGCCGCCAAGCAGGCCGATCTCGCCACCAAGCGTGGCAAGCCGGATGAGCTGCGCGCGCAGCTCGAGGCCGTGAAAAAGGGAGCGGGCAAGACCGAAAAGGCGAAGGACGCTCCCGCCAAGCCGGCGCCCGCGAAGCCCGCGCCGGGGACGGCCCCGGCTGCGGCGACGAAGCAGCCC
>DATEHD010000248.1:0-9839 GCA_035279765.1 Candidatus Krumholzibacteriia bacterium
AATGGCAGCTGGTGAGCACGATTCTGATTCCGTGCGTCTTCTACATTGTGTTCTTCGACCCCGAGATCGGAATGGCGCGCGATTGGGACCTGTTTACCATGACCACCACGGCCCTGGTACCGTTCGTGCTGCTGGTGCTGAACCGCTATCTGCGCGCTACAGGGCTCCCGGCGGGGAAGGTGGCGCAGTTCGCGCTGCCGTCCTTCGCGGTGATGTTGATTTCGACAGCGGCGTGGGTGGGTGTCAATGCGTCGACGGAACGCACCATGGCGCGCTTCAGCAGTATTCTCACCTACGACCGCACGCACGCGGCATACGCGTGGGAGAACCTCGCCATGCTGCAGCATTCACGCAACGAGCTCGATGCCTCCATCGCCACCATGCGCATCGCGTACGACAGCTCCCACAATCCGCGCCAGGGCGCGCGGCTTGCGGTGTACCTGGACGAAGCCGGCAAGAAGGACGAGGCCAAACAGGTTATCGAAAAGATTCTGGAGAAACACCCCGACTTCAGCGTGGGCCGGTTCCGTCTGCTCGTGTTCCTGGAAAAGGAGGACAACTGGCCGCGCATTCTGGACGTTGCCCGCGACGGTGTGAAATACAACCCTGAAGAAGGAATCTACTATTTCTTCTACGGCGAGGCGTTGCTTCGTACCGGCGACACGAAGAACGGCGTGGAGATGTTCCGGAAGTGCAAGGAGTTCAAATTGCCTGACGACATCATGAAGCACGTCGACGAAGTGTTGAAGGAGTACGGTGGCCAGGCAGCGCCACCCGCAACGCCTCCCAAATAGCTACTCATCGTCGTTGCCGGTGGAGTCCGCCGCGGTGGAATCCGCGTCCGTGCTGTCGGGCGGAAGCACAGCGCTCTCGATGAGCGAGGCCGCGTCGACATTGTCCACCAGCGCGTTGTAGGAAAAGATCGCGTAACCGGCCACCGGAATCGCGCGCAACAACCCGACGGATTCGGCGAGGAATTGATCGCGCCCGTCATACACACCCAGCCCGATCAGCACGTGCTCCACGCCGACGAGGCGGTTGTAGATGCGCGCCTTGGCTTCGATCTCGAGCGGCGGAATGCTGTACGCCATCGGAACCACGAAATCGACCCACTTCCGCTGCACCCACACGGGCCAGTCCTGGCCCTTGTCGGCGCGCGCATAGGCAGGATCCGCAATCACCGCGGCCGACAGCGGCTTGCCTCCGGCGGCGGCGTGGATGGCCATCACCATGCTGTCGACTTCGAGGGTGCGGTTCACGGTGTAAATGCTGTCGAGCGACGCCAGCGTGGCCGCGCCCAGCATCTTCTGCAGCCCCGCGCGATTGTTGGTGAGCTCCACCGGGTCGACGCCGTAGCGCAGCAGAAAACGCGAACGGCTCACCGGATCGTACGAATAGATCTTGTTGGGATAACGGATATAGTCGAGATGAATGCCGTCGATGTCATAGGTGCGCACGAGCTCGCGCACCACGTCGGCCATGTGACGGCGGAATTCCGGCACGCCCGGCGAGATGAACGTCCCCTCGATTCCCTGCGCCTTCCACTTGGACGGCGGCACGTGATCCATGCGCGTGCCCTTGGCATCCGACAGGATCCACTCGGGGTGCTTGAGAACGATATGCCCCGTCGGCGGCGCATGTTTCGTATCCGACCACGCGTAGTAGATGTTGAGCCACGCCTGCACCTGGATGTTGTTGCGGTGGGCGAGCGTCAAGAGATAGCGCAGCGGATCGAAATCGCCGAGGGATGCCTTGAGCGCGGGTGATGGCGGCTCGATGGAGGACTGGTAGTACGCATCGCCGCGGCCACGCACCTGCACGAACAAAATGTGGAAACGCGTCTGGACGGCGAAGTCGACCAGGCGATTGATCGACTCCGGCGAGGTCATGGCGTCGCGCACCACCCACAGGGCGCGCACTTCATTGTCGGGAAGAATTTCGGTGTTCTCACGCAGGCGCGTGAGATACGGCGCGACGAACGCGCCGGTAGAATCCACCTGCTGCTGGGAAAAAGCAGGAGCCCCTCCCGTGGGAAGGGGCTCCCAATGAGCACTTGCGAGAACGGTCGCCGCGATGACGATCGCAGCGCGCAATGCCGCCCGGTACCCGTGCGACATCGTGGTTTCCTAAGAGCCGCCCGACCGCTTTGCTTTCGTGTTGGACTTGGACTTGCCCTTGGAAGCAGCGTCGGCCTTGCCCGACTTCCTGCTCGGCTTGTCCGCCGTCTTCGCTTCCTTCTTGTCGCGCGCCGGCTTTTCCTTCTTGGGCTTCGGTGCCTTCTTCTTGTCGCCGGTCGGCTTCACGTCGCCGCCCTGCGCCGCTTCCGGCGTCACCTGCGCGGCACCGCGGATGAGCGGCTTCTTCGTCTTCTCGGTGTCGACAAGCTCGAGCAGCACGAGACGCGCATTGTCGCCGACCCGCATGTGGTCGAGACGGATGATGCGCGTGTAGCCGCCGTTGCGCTCCATGAAATGCGGCGCCAGTTCGTCGAACAGTTTGCGCAGCACCGTCGTGTTGCGAACGACAGCACCCGCGCCGCGCCAGTGCGCCAGCGCGACATGCGTCTGTCCGGCCTTGTGCGCCTGGTGGCCCTTCTTGGCGCGCGTAATCAGGCGTTCCGCCAGACGGCGCGCTTCCTTGGCCTTGGGCGCGGTGGTGGTGATGCGCTCAGAGTCGAACAGCGAGGTCACCATGCTGCGCATGAGCGCCTTGCGGTGCGCCGCGGTCCGTCCGAGCTTGCGATGATCTACGCCGTGTCTCATGTCTGTCTTCCTTGTGCGACTGGTTCGTGACTACGAATTCTCGACTTCGCTGAGCTCGTCGTCCATCGGCGTGAGCTCGGACGGCGGCGCCGGCTTGGGCGCGCGGCCCTCGAGAATGGCGTCGATGTCCATGCCCAGGTGCAGGCCCATGCCCTGCAGGATCTCGGTGATCTCCTTGAGCGACTGCTTGCCGAAGTTGCGGTACTTGAGCATCTCGCCTTCGCTGCGGCGCACGAGGTCGCCGAGCGTCTTGATGTTGGCGCGGCGCAGGCAATTGCCGGAGCGCACGCTGAGCTCGAGCTCCTCGACGCTGCGGCCGAGCAACTCGCGCAGGCGCTCGTGCTCTTCGTCGACCACGGGCTCGGCGGCTTCCATCGGCGTCTCGTCGAACTGGATGAACAGCACCATGTGGTCCTTGATGATCTTGGCCGCGTAGCCGAGCGCGTCTTCCGGACGCACGCTGCCGTTGGTCGAGACCTCGAGGATCAGACGGTCATAGTCGGTGCGCTGTCCGACACGCGTGTTCTCCACCGCGTAGGCCACCTTGCGCACCGGCGAGAAGTTGGCGTCCATCGGGATCAGACCGATGTCGAAATCGCCGAGGTCGTGGCTTTCGCCCGGGACATAACCGCGGCCGTGGCCGATGAGGATGTCCATCTCGACTTCCACCGCTTCCGACGTGGTGCAGATCACGAGATCCTTGTTGATGATCTCGATATCGGCGTCGGCGTCGATGTCGGCGGCCGTGACCGGACCCTGCTTCGACACGCGCAGCTTGAGAAACTTGGGTTCGTCGTTGTGCATGACCACGACGAGCTGCTTCAGGTTCAGAACGATGTCGGTGACATCATCCATGACGCCGGGAATGTTCGACAGCTCGTGCAGCACGCCCTTGATGCGGACCGCCGTCACCGCCGCGCCCTGGATGGACGAGAGCAGCGTGCGTCGCAGCGCGTTGCCGAGCGTCAGACCAAACCCGCGCTCCAGCGGCTCCACGATGAAGCGCGCATTGGTCGGGGTGGCCGTCGCGTCGTCACGAACGACTTCCTTCGGCATCAGAAGATTTCGCCATTTCATTGCTATTGAGCTCCTTCTCCCCGCAGGGACGGTGTTTCGGCCTGACGGTGGTTACTTCGAGTACAACTCAACGATGAGCTGCTCTTCCACCGGCACCGGAATCACGTCGCGGCCCGGAATCTCCACAAAAGTGCCCTCGAGCTTGTTGGTATCGAGGTCGAGATACGGAACCGCCTGCCGGGCATCTACGTTCTTGATGGCCTCTTTAATGATGAAAAGATCCTTACTTTTTCCGCGCGGCGCAACCCGGTCTCCGGGGCCGCAGAGATAGCTCGGAATCGAGACTTTCTTCCCGTTCACCTCGAAGTGGCTGTGCCGGATCAGCTGGCGAGCCTGGGCGCGCGACGTCGTGAAACCGAGGCGGTACACGACGTTATCGAGCCGGCGCTCGAGCAGCTGCAAGAGGGTCGTACCGGTGACGCCCTTGGTGGCCGCCGCCTTATGGAAGTAGTTGCGGAACTGCTGCTCGAGCAGTCCGTAATGCTGGCGAAGCTTCTGCTTCTCGCGCAGCTGCATGTTGTACTTCGAGGACTTCCCGTGCCGGGACTTGCCGTGCTGGCCCGGGGGGAAGTTGCGCTTTTCGATGGCGCACTTGTTGGAATAACAGCGGTCGCCCTTGAGGAAGAGTTTCTCTCCCGCACGGCGGCACAGCTTGCACTTTGCGTCACGATACCTGGCCATTCGATTCTCCTTAAACCCGGCGCCGCTTGCGAGCGCGGCATCCATTGTGCGGCTGGGGTGTGCAATCCTTGACCGCGGTCACTTCGAGACCGGCCGCGCGCAGCGAGCGAATCGCGGCTTCACGCCCCGCACCGGGTCCCCGGATCCAGGCTTCGACCTTCTTCATGCCGAGCTCCAGCGCTTCGCGCGCGCAGCGCTCCGCGGCCAGCTGCGCCGCGAACGGCGTGCTCTTGCGCGAGCCCTTGAAGCCGACCATGCCCGGGCTGGCCCACGACACCACCGCGCCCGAAAGGTCCGTGATTGTCACGATGGTGTTGTTGAAGGTCGACTGAATGTGAGCCACGCCGGCCACGTCGATCTTCCGGTTTTTCTTCTTGGAGCCCGAGCGTTTGGGCTTTGCAGTTGTTGTTGTCGCTGTCGCCAATTCATTCCTCCTGGAATGTCGTCACTCAAGTTCGCGCGGCCAAAAGGTCGCGCGAGAAATTCCGCGTTACTTCGCGGCCGGCTTCTTCTTGCCCACGCCCGGACGCACCTTCGGGCCCTTGCGCGTGCGCGCGTTGGTGCGCGTGCGCTGGCCGTGGACCGGCAGGTTCAAACGATGCCGCTTGCCGCGGTAGCAGTTGATGTCGATCAGGCGCTTGATGTTGAAGCTGAGCTCGGTGCGCAGCTCGCCTTCGACCTTGTACTCGTTCTCGATGATGCCGCGCAGCTTGATGCCCTGCTCTTCGAGCAGGCTCTTCACGCGCGTTTCCGGGCTGATGCCCGCCTTGGTGCAGATCCTCTCTGCCGTCTTGGTTCCGATGCCGTAGATGTACGTCAGCGCAATTACAACGCGCTTTTCGTTCGGAATATCCACGCCTGAAATTCGCACGAGTTCTCTCCTTGTCCTGGCCTAACCCTGGCGCTGCTTGTGACGCTTGTGCTTGCAGATGACGCGAAGCACGCCCTTGCGCCGGATCAGCTTGCAATCCGGACAGATTTTCTTGATTGAGGTTCTTACCTTCATGACGTTTTCCTCGCGAGCTACTTGTATCGATACACGATCCGGCCCTTGGTCGGATCGTACGCTGAAATCTCCAGTGTCACCCGGTCGCCGGGCAGAATCTTGATGAAATGCATCCGCATCTTTCCCGACACGTGGGCCAGCACAATGTGCTTGTTGGCCAGCTCCACACGGAACATCGTGTTGGGCAGCGCCTCGACGACGGTTCCTTCGATGGTGATCGTTTCTTCCTTCGCCATACGCTCCTAACGCGTCAGTATCTTCGGGCCGTCTTTCGTGATCGCCACCGTGTCCTCGAAATGCGCCGAGAGACTCCGGTCCGCGGTCACGATGGTCCAGCCATCTTCGAGCGTGAACACTTCGGCTTTGCCGATGTTCACCATCGGTTCGATGGCCAGCACGAGTCCCACTTCCATGACAGGTCCCTGGTTCGGCGGACCGAAATTGGGAACCTGCGGGTCTTCGTGCATCTGGCGCCCGATGCCGTGTCCCACCAGGGACCGCACCACCGAGAAGCCATCCGCTTTGGCGCGGCGCTCGACAGCATGCGAGATGTCTGTCAGCCGCCGCCCGGGCCACGCCTGCTCGATGCCGCGCTCGAGCGATTCCCACGTCGTCTCCAGGAGCTTCTCCGCTTCGGCGCTGACCTTTCCCACCGGAATGGTGCGCGCGGAGTCGACGTAGAGGCCGTTTTTCTCGACGCCGATGTCGAGACCAACGATGTCACCTTCGTTGAAGGGACGATCGTTGGGGATTCCGTGCACGACCTCTTCGTTCACCGAGATACAGGTCGAGGCCGGATATCCGTGAAACCCTTTGAACGCGGGCCGGCCGCCGCGCGACACAATCAGCTCTTCGATCTTGAGGTCGAGCTCGCGTCGCGTCCGTCCCGGCCGGATGAAATCACGCGCCAGTTGGAAGCATTCGACCACGATGGCTCCGTTCGCCTGCATGGTCGCGATGTCTTCGGCCGTCTTCAGCGCGATCATTGGAGCACGAGCTCGATGAATCTTGTCACCTCGTCGACCGGCAATTCGCCGTTTACTTCGTGTATCGCGACCTTGCCGCGATAGTGCGCCAGTATCGGCTGCGTCTGTGCCTCGTAAACGTCGAGGCGCTTTTCGATGGTTGCGGGGCGGTCGTCTTCACGCTGCACCAGCGTGCCTCCGCAGCGATCGCAGATCCCATCCACTTTGGGCGGATTGATCTTCACATGAAACACGGTCTTGCACTGGGTGCAGGTCCGCCGGCCCGAGAGGCGCTCGATGACGGCTTCGCGCCGCACGTTGAGCACCACGATGGCGCCGATTTTCTGGCCGAGCTCGACGAGCTGTGCGTCGAGTCCCTCCGCCTGGCCGACCGTCCGCGGAAATCCGTCGAGCAGCCAGCCCTGGGTTCCAACCCGGACAATCTCTTCGCGCATCAGCGCCAGGATGATGTCGTCCGACACCAGGGCACCCGACGCGAGAATGTCCTTCACCTGCTTCCCCAGGTCCGTCCCCCTGGCGACTGCTTCTCGCAGCAGATCACCCGTCGAGAGGTGGCGCAGTCCCCGCTTTTCGCGGAGGCGCTCGGCCTGGGTCCCCTTGCCCGATCCCGGAGGTCCGAACAAGATCAAATTCATGGGGCTCTACTAACCCCGGCGGCCGCGCAGGCGGCCGTGCTTCACGAAACCTTCGTAGTGGCGCATCAACAGGTGCGACTCGATCTGGCGCAGCGTATCCAGCATGACGCCGACCACGATCAACAGACCGGTGCCGCCGAAATAGAACGGCACGTTGGCGCGACGGATCAACAGGTCGGGCAGCACCGCGATGAACGCGAGAAAGAATGCGCCCGGAAGCGTGATGCGCGTCAGGATCCTGTCGATGTACTCCGCCGTGCGCTTGCCCGGACGGATGCCCGGAATGAACCCACCCGACTTCTTCATGTTGTCGGCGAGATCGACAGGATTGAGCACGATCGCCGTGTAGAAGTACGAGAAAAAGATGATGATCAGCGTGTACAGCGTGATGAAGACGATGTGACCCGGTGAGAGCACCTGGTGGATCGCCTGCAGCCACGTCACGTTCGGGAAGAGCGCCGCAATGGTGCCGGGGAACATGATGAGCGACTGCGCAAAGATGATCGGAATCACGCCCGCGATGTTGACGCTGAGCGGGATGTGGCTCGACTGGCCGCCGTACACGCGCCGTCCCACCACGCGCTTGGCATACTGCACCGGGATGCGCCGCTGACCCTGCGTCACGAAGATGACGCCGGCCACCACGACCACCATCATGAGCAGAATGAGCGCGAGCTTGAACGGCGTCATCTGGCCCAGCTGCACCGCGCGGATCGTATTCAGGATCTCAATTGGATACCGCGCGATGATACCGATGGTAATAATGAGCGACATGCCGTTGCCGATGCCGCGTTCGGTGATCTGCTCGCCCAGCCACATGATGAAGATGGTGCCGCACGTCAGCGTGAGCATGGTGAGCAGCCGGAAACCCCAGCCCGGGAACATGACCGCCGAATGCCCGCCCGGGCTGGTCATGCTCTCGAGGAACATGGAGATACCGAAGCTCTGCACGATCGACAGCAACACGGTGCCGTAGCGCGTGTACTGCGTGATCTTCTTGCGGCCTTCCTCGCCTTCCTTGGCGAGCTTCTCGAAATACGGAATGACCGCCTGGAAGAGCTGCAGGATGATCGACGCGCTGATGTACGGCATGATGCCGAGCGCGAAGATGCTGGCCTTGGCCAGGTTTCCGCCCGCAAACAAGTCGTACAGCCCGAGGATCGTGCCGCGCTGGCGCTCGAAGAACTCGGTGAGCACGCCGGCGTCGACGCCCGGAGTCGTGATGTGGCTTCCGACGCGATAGACCACCAGCAGACCGAGCGTGAACAGCAGGCGCCGCTTGAGCTCGGGAATGCTGAAGATTTCCTGGATCTTGTTGAACATAGTTAAAACGTTCTTCCGTTACCCCGCCTGACCGACCAACAGGAGCTGACCGCCGGCCTTTTCCACGGCCTCTTTGGCTTTCGCGCTGCACGCGTGCACCGTGATCTTGAGCGGCTTCTTGAGCTCGCCGTCGGCGAGGAGCTTCACGGGGTTGTTCATATGGCGAATGAGACCGCGCTCGAGCAGGGCATCGACGTCGACGGTCGCGTTGGCGTCAAAACGCTCGAGGTCGCTCAGATTGACGACCTGGAACGCGACGCGAAAAATATTGGTAAAGCCGCGCTTGGGCAAACGGCGCTGGAGCGGCATCTGGCCGCCCTCGTAGTGAGCCTTGCGCGTGTTGCCGGTGCGCGACTGGGTGCCCTTGTGGCCGCGCGTGGCGGTCTTGCCGTGGCCCGAGCCGGGGCCGCAGCCGACGCGCTTGCGCTTTTTCTTGGAGCCCGCAGCGGGCCTGAGTTTGTTGAGACGCATGTTACTTGACCTCTTCCACCTTCACGAGGTGGCGGACCTGGTGGAGCATGCCGCGCAGCGCCGGCGAGTCGTTCTTGATGATCACGTCGTACGTGTGCTTGAAGCCGATCGCCTGGATCGTCAGCTTGTGCTTCGGCACCGCGTCGATCGTGCTCCTGATCTGCGTGAGCTTGATTTGCTTAGCCATTCTTGGCCTCGATTCCAAACAACTGATTGATGGTGATGCCGCGGCGCTTGGCCACATCGCGCGCACTCTCGAGCTGGCCGAGCGCCGTGAGCGTGGCCTTGACGAGGTTGTGCGGATTGTTCGAGCCGAGCGACTTGCACAGCACGTCGCGCACGCCCGCGGATTCCATGATGGCGCGCACGGCGCCGCCCGCGATCACGCCGGTACCGGCCGTGGCGGGCTTGAGTATCACTTTGCCGGCGCCGAATTTGCCGTACACGGTGAACGGGATGGTGCCGCCCATGAGGGGCACCTTCATCATCGAGCGCTTGGCGTTCTCGCCCGCTTTGCGGATGGCGTCGGAGATTTCGTTCGACTTGCCCAGGCCCACGCCCACCTTGCCCATGCCGTCGCCCACGCACACCAGCGCGTTGAAGCTGAAACGGCGTCCGCCCTTGACGACCTTGGCGACGCGGTTTACGTAGACGGTGCTCTCGATGTACTCCGGACCCCCGCGGTCGCGATCACGATCGCGATCGCGCGGACCCCGGCGCTGGCCGTCGCGATTACCGCCGCCGCCGCCTCGCGGTCCTCGGCCTCTGTTCTGCTGCTGTCCCGTGCTACCCGTGTTTTCAGCCACTCGACGTCCTCCGTCCGAGTTCTTGTTCCGAGTTCGCGCGGGGTCGCCGCGCGAGAACTACTATCTGAGTTCGCACGGCATTCGCCGTGCGA
>DATEHD010000249.1:0-3876 GCA_035279765.1 Candidatus Krumholzibacteriia bacterium
ACTCCGCCGCCTGCTCCCAAGGACACCAAGACTCCGGCGCCCAAGGACAGCACCAAGACTCCGCCGGCCGCTCCCAAGAAGGGGACTTCCTAAATGCGCACGATGAAGATGCCCGCGCGGATTGCGCTGGCGATGTTGCTCGTGGGTCTTGTCGCGGGTTGCGGCAAGCCTATCGGACGCAAAGTAAATGTCCAGGCGGGCGAGTACTACACGGAAGCCGAGATCGATTCGCTTCCCAACGGTGGCAAAACCAAGTACTGCTCGGATCTCGAAGCGGAGAAGAACCGCCTCAAGGCCGAGGTCGACGCCAACCAGAAACAAATTCAGACCACGCGCAAGAACATCGAGACGCTGCGCGGGCAGATCACGCCAGCCGACAAGGAAATCCTCCGTCTGGAGTCCGAGATCCGCACGCTGACGTCACAGATCAACCAGTACCAGCAGCTGCCCAAGGAATACCTCGTGGTCGCGAACGACTGTCTCTCGGTGATCTCGAATCGCGACGACATCTACGCCGACGCCTACAAGTGGCCCCGTATCTACCGCGCCAACCTCGACAAGATCGAGGATCCGGTGTGGATCTATCCCGGCATGAAACTCGTCATCCCGCGCGAGCTCCCGACCGAGTACAAGACGATGCCGTTCGAAACCCTCGAAACCATCGCCGGTTACTGGGAAGTGTACGGGGATCCGACGCAGTGGACGCGTCTGTACGAGGCCAACAAGGATAAGGTCAAGGACCCCTACGATATCCCCGCAGGAACCATCATCACCATCCCCCGCTAGCCGGACGTCCATCTGCTGCGTTGCGCCTCCTCGGCGTACGCTCCGCTTTGGGTACGCCGTCGTCGGCGCGCCTTGCATCTGGACGCCCGGAGCCTGAACACTTGGCCTTCACAAGTCCTCTGGCATATAGTTCGTTTCGGAGGTGGTTGATCACTTGAAGACCAAGCGGCGGGTGCTGTCATTTAACGGCGTTGACCCGCTCAAACTTTTCGGCCCCCGCGACTCGCATCTCGCCCTCGTCGACAGGTACTTTCCGGGCGTGGTGGTGGTGCGCGGCGACGACATCATCCTCAACGGAACCCACGAGCAGCTCGAGCGGCTGACAAGCTTCTTCCGCGAAGCCATCGATATCGCGCGATCCGGCCGCGCTCTCTCCGAGCAGGACATCGGCTACATCCTGAAGACGAACCACGACACCATGGAAAGCGACGTGACGCCGTCGGTGGAGTACGCGGGCCTCGAGCGCGACGTGGTCGTCTCGACGCGCAAGGGACTTTCCATTGCGCCGCGCACGCCCGGACAAAAGCGCTACATCGATGCGATTCGTACCCACGACATCGTGTTCGGCATCGGCCCGGCGGGAACCGGCAAGACGTATCTCGCCGTCGCGTGCGCGGTGGCGGCGCTGCGCATGGGTGCCATCGAACGCATCTTCCTGGTGCGTCCGGTGGTGGAGGCGGGAGAGAGCCTGGGTTTCCTGCCCGGTGATTTCCAGGCCAAGCTCGATCCCTACGTGCGGCCCATTGTGGACGCGCTCGCCGACATGCTCACCGTCGATCGCACGTCGAAGCTCATGGAGAACGGCACCATCGAGATCGCGCCGCTGGCATACATGCGCGGGCGCACGCTCAACGACGCCTACGTGATCCTCGATGAAGCGCAGAACACCACCGAGATGCAGATGAAAATGTTTCTCACGCGTCTCGGCCGCAACGCCAAGGCCATCGTCAACGGCGACGTGACCCAGGTGGATCTGGATCCGCCTTCGCGCTCGGGTCTGGTGGCGGCGCAGAAGATCCTCAAGAACGTCGACGGCATTGCCTTTGTCACTCTCACCCAGGACGACGTGGTTCGTCACCGGCTCGTGCAGCGCATCGTCAATGCGTGGGACGCGCGCGACCGTGACGAGCGCAAGTCATGAAGCGTCCCTGGCGCGCGCGGGGGACGGCCTCCCGTCGTCCCGAATCCGCACCGGCGCAGGAGGCGCGCCGCCGCCCTTCGCTCCTCCACGTTCTGTTTGCGATTGCCTTCACCCTGCTCGTGGTGGCGCTCCTGCCGCCCTTGCGCAGCCACGTCGAGCCGGCCTTCCGCTCGGGGCAGGTGGCCGATCACGACGTGACGGCGCCCTTCGCCTTCCGCGTTCCGCTCTCGGGGGAGGAAGTGCGGGTGGCGCGTGCGCGCGCCGCGCTGGCGGTGCTGCCCGTGTTCGAGCGGCGCCGCGATGTGGAGCGCGACCTCACCACCGGGCTTTCCGCGCTCCTCGACACGGTGGCCACCTCGGTGTACGCCAAAGCGATGGGCGACAATGAGCGCGTCGACCGCGCCGCACAATGGCTGCCGGGCGTCCCGCGCGAAACCCTGCGCACGGCACTCTCACCCCAGGGCTTTTCCACGCTGCGCGTCGGTGTGCGTGATTTCCAGCGTGATCTCTTTGTCCGTGGCGTTGTCGACAATGCCGCCATCCTGCGTCGCAACGACTACCACGAAGTGGTCGTCATCGACGGCGACGGCGAGCTGCGCCGTCCCGCCGACGGCCTCGTCGACCAGGGCAACATCGAGGGCGTGATTCGCGCCGAGGCGCAGACGCGTTTCCCCGACGACAAGGCGCGCTCCCAGATCTTTTTCGAGCTTGTGCGCGGCCACGCGCTGGCCAACCTGGTTTTCGACGTGGATGAGACGGCGCGCCGCCGCGAGCTGGCGTCGTCGTCCGTGAAAGGGTACTACGACGTCGGCAAGAACGAGCGCATCGTCGCGCGCAACGAGCGCGTCACCGACGAGCAGGAAACCGTGTTGCGCGCGATGGAGTCGGAGCGCATCGCGCGCGATCCGTCGCGCACACCACTGGCCCTGGCGCGCGCACACGCCGCCGAAGCGCTGCGCGTGCTGCTCCTGTGCGCGCTCTTTGCCGTGTACCTGCGCGTGTTCCACGCGAGCATGTACGGCCGCGCGTCGCGCCTGGCGGCGGTGCTCGCCGTGTTCACCGTGTACCTGGTGGGACTCGCCGCGATCGCGCGCTTCGGATGGAGTGCCTATCTCGCGCCGGTGGCATTCGTGTCGGTGACGCTGGCGGCCCTGTTCGATTTCCGCCTCGGGCTGATCGCGGGTGCGTTCGCGGCCGCGCTTCTCGCCATTGCGACGCCGGCCGGTACCGGCGCCGCGTTCGTGGGGTGGCTTGCGGGCGCCGCGGGTGTGGCCGGCATCGAGCGTATGCGCGCGCGCAGCCGCGGCTACTCGGTGTTCGTGTTCGTGGCCGGGGCGTACGTGCTCGGGATCCTCGCCGTGGACGGCGCGGGCGCGTCGTGGCGGGGCCTGGCCAGCAGCGCCATGTGGGGCACTGTGAACGGCCTTTTCACCGGGCTTGCCACCGTGTTCCTGCTACCCGTGTTCGAACAGTTGTTCAACCGCGCGTCGCGCTTCACGCTGCTCGAGCTCACCGACCTCAACAAGCCGATCTTGAAGCGCCTCAACATGGAGGCGCACGGCACGTATCACCATTCCATGCTGCTCGGCAACCTTGTCGACGCCATTGCCACCGAGATCGGCGCCGACGCACTGCGCGCGCGCGTGATGGCGTACTATCACGACATCGGGAAGATTTTCAAACCGGAGTACTTTGCGGAGAACCAGGAGCCGGGCTTCAACAGGCACGAGAAAATCACACCGCAGATGAGCGCGCTCATTCTCATGTCGCACGTGAAGGACGGCGTGGAGCTTGCGCGCCAGGAAAAACTTCCCGAAGTGATCATCGACGGCATTCGCGAACACCACGGAACGACAGTGATGGCGTTCTTCTACCGCAAGGCGTTGGACACGGATTCGCACGCGAGTGTGAACCGCGACGACTTCCGCTACCCGGGGCCGCGCCCGCGC
>DATEHD010000250.1:0-4601 GCA_035279765.1 Candidatus Krumholzibacteriia bacterium
CGAACTCCGGAAAGCGCTACCGTCTGTCGAAGACCTCGGGCTCGCTCTACGAAGCAGGACGCGGCATCGTGCCCGGTCACGAACCGGCCCACTTCAACGGCCATCCGGCCGAAAAAACGCCCCCCATCGCGCAGCCCGGCGGGGAGCGCGACAAGTTCACGTTCTATCCCGCCCCGACGTATCCCAACTATCGCTGGGCGATGGCCGTCGACATGGACAAGTGCACCGGCTGTTCCGCGTGCGTGGCGGCGTGCTACGTCGAGAACAACGTGCCCATGGTGGGCCGCGAGCAGCACCTCAAGGGTCGCGAGATGGCGTGGATCCGCATCGAGCCGTACTACGAGAAGGATGGCTCGGGTGCAGACTTCGTTCCCGCCATGTGCCAGCAGTGCGATTACGCGCCCTGCGAATCGGTGTGCCCGGTGTTTGCCACTTACCACAACGACGAAGGTCTCAACGCGCAGGTCTACAACCGCTGCGTGGGAACGCGATACTGCGCCAACAACTGCCCGTACAAGCAGCGCCGTTTCAATTTCTTCGAATGGGGCAAGCGTCCGCATCCTCTGAACCTGATGACCAATCCGGATGTGTCCGTGCGCAACAAGGGCGTCATGGAGAAGTGCACGTTCTGCATCCAGCGCATCCGTCACGCGCGCGACGTCGCCAAGGACGAGAAGCGCAAGATCAACGACGGCGACTTCACCACCGCGTGCGCGCAGGCGTGCCCGGGCAAGGCCATCGTCTTCGGTAATCTGCTCGACGAGAATTCCGAGGTGCACAAGTGGGCGAATGATCCGCGCTCGCACCGCATGCTCGAAGAACTGGGCACGAGCCCGGGCGTGTTCTACCTGAGCAAGCCCAACGGGAAGGGGAACGGCGAACATGGAGCATAACGCCGTGGCAACATCGGCCTCGACGCACCCGGCGGCGATGGCGCGTCTCAAGATCGAGCGCGACGTCGTCATGGCGATGCAGAAACCGGGACTCCTGTACTGGGCGCTGGTGGGAATGTTCGGCACCGGCTTCGCAGTGTTCCTGCTCGGCGCGTGGGGCTGGCAGATCTACAAGGGCATCGGCGTCGGCGGTCAGAACAACCCGGTGGGTTGGGGTATCTACATCGTCAATTTCGTGTTCTGGGTCGGTATTGCGCACTCGGGCACGCTGATCTCGGCGGTGTTGTTCCTGTTCCGCTCCAAGTTCCGCGCCAGCTTCAACCGCGCGGCGGAAGCCATGACTGTGATCGCCGTCATGTGCGCCGGCATGTATCCGCTCATTCACCTCGGGCGCTGCTGGTACTTCTTCTGGTTGCTCCCGTATCCCAACCAGCGCCTGTTGTGGACGAACTTCAAGTCGCCGCTGGAGTGGGACGTGTTCGCCGTCAGCACGTACCTCACCATCTCGGTGGTGTTCTTCTACGTGGGGCTGATTCCGGATCTCGCCATCATGAAGCGCTACACGCGCGGTGTGAGCCGTCACATTTATAGCGCGCTCTCGCTGGGCTGGGTGGGGACCAAGCGCCAGTGGCGCAACTACAACATGCTCTACGCGCTTCTGGCCGGCCTCGCGGCGCCGCTGGTGCTCTCCGTGCACTCGGTGGTGTCGTGGGACTTCGCGATGGGCCTCGTTCCCGGCTGGCACACGACGATCTTCGCGCCCTACTTCGTGGCCGGCGCCATCTTCTCGGGCTGCGCCATGGTGCTCACGCTGTGCATCCCGATGCTCAAGCTGCAGAAGCTGGAGCACGTGATGCCCCTCGATCACTTCGAGAAGCTGGCCAAGACCATGCTTTTCACCTCGATGATCGTGGGCTACGCCTACACCATCGAGTTCATCCTCGCCTACTACAGCGGAAACGTGTACGAGTTCGGCATCTTCAAGGAGCGTGCGACCGGATACTACAAGCTCCAGTACTGGGGCATGGTGTTCTGCAACATGATCGTGCCGTTGCCGCTGTTCATCAAGAAACTGCGCCGCAACCTGAAGTGGCTCTTCATCACGTCGATCTTCGTCAACATCGGCATGTGGCTCGAGCGCTTCGTCATCATCATCACGTCGCTCTCGCACGAGTTCGACCCCTATGCGTGGGGCCCGTATCACCCCGGCCTGGTGGAGAAGAGCATCACGCTCGGAACCTGGTGCTTCTTCTTCATGATGTTCCTGTTGTTCGCGAAGTTCCTCCCGGTGGTCGCCATCACCGAGAAGAAGGAAGAGGTGGTCTGATGGAACGCTTCGTCTACCAGACCGAGCATGACTTCATGCACAAGCTCGAAGAGCTCCTGAAGAGCGGCGTCAAGCCGAAGCAGATCGACACGCGCACGCCACACCCGGTGCTCCATGCCGAGGAGCTCCTGGACGAAAAGCAGAGCGACGTGCGGCTCTTCGTGCTCGTGGGCGGTATCTGCGGCGTGGCGACGGGCTACTTGTTCCCGTCGCTCACCGCGCTCGACTGGACGCTTTTCGTCGGCAACAAGCCGCTGGTGGGCCTTCCGCCCTACACAGTGATTGCATTCGAGCTCATGGTGCTGTTCGGAGGGCTGAGCGGCATGCTCGGGCTCCTGTGGACGGCGCGCATGCCGGGCGTGCGCACTATCATTTCCAACGATGTGTTCCCCGACCAGTTCGAAATCTACGTGAAGAGGGACTGACGATGGGTTTCCGTATCAACAACAGGACGTTGCTCATCGCGAGCGTGGTGGTGGCCGCGCTGGTCTTCCTTGCCGAGAAATTGCTCGAGCCCGGCGTGGGTGGAGCGCTGACCATTACGCTGGCCGTGTTCATCGGCCTGGCCGAGGGTGCCACCGTGCTCATGGCCGGCTCCGAGATTTCCGACGGCCACTGGCACCGCCAGCTGCTCCCGTCCGTGGGGGCACTGCACTGCATTCTTCCCGCCGCGCTGCTCCTGTTCCTGGTCAACATTCCGCAGTTCGCGATGTATCCGTGGTGGGAGCAGCATGGGATCTGGTTCAACCAGCCCTTCTTCATCGCCCGCAACGTGGGCATGCTGATCGTGATGTTCGTGCTGTCGCGCATCTTCATGCTGCACGCGCTGCGCGGCTCATCGACGACGCGTTTCTGGGGCGTGATTCTCACGTTCCTCTTTGTGTGGCATCTGACCATGATCGGCATCGAGTGGTTCATGTCGATCGAGAAGCCGTGGTTTTCGACGCTGTTTGGCGCCTTCGTGATGGTGACCGCGTTCGTGGCCGGCATCTGCGCCTGCGCGCTCATTATTCTCGGCTGGCGCCACCGCACCGATGGCCCCGCCAGGCTCATCCAGAAATCAGTCGGCGGGCTGATCTTCGGTTTCACCACCTTCTGGGCGTACTTCTTCTTTTCGCAGTTGATCGTGATCTGGTACGGAAACATCCCGGAAGAGACGGGCTTCCTGGTTCGTCGCATCGGACCGCATTCGCAGTATCACATCGTTTCCAAGCTGATCTTCATCATGATCTGGATGGGCCCGTTCATCGTTCTGCTCTCGCGCAAGAACAAGACGCGGGCCTTTGTGACCGCGGCCCTGGCCATCATCATCCTGACCGGCATTACGATGATGTTCTGGCTGATCCTGTCGCCGGTGGTCCACGTCAGCATCCCGCTGCTCGTGATCGAGATGGGTCTGATGGCACTCCTGACGGCCGCCGCGGTGCGCTCGCACGACCAGCTCCTGCCGGCCCTGGCCGGGCCGGTACCGGCCCCTGAGCACGGTCACGGGGCGGGTCACGGGGCGACTTCGGCCGAGGCGCACTAGGGCCCCGATTCCGGCCCGAAAGGGCCGGGGAAGGACCCCCAAAGCAGGCGATCGACAACCGGCCGGCGGCTTCCTGCCGGGCCGGTCACGTGACCCTTAAGATACCGTCCATCAGGCCCTTGACGGCGTTTGCCGGACTTGTTATAAATCGTCCTCTTTCTCCCCCGGGAGACTTTCGACTGGAGCGCCTTCGGCGCAGGTGATTTTCTATGTTCATGAAGACCCATACTGTCAAGAAAAGCGAGATCGAGGAGCGTTGGTACATTGTGGACGCCTCCAAGCGTCCCCTTGGCCGGCTCGCCAGCGAAGTTGCCAACGCGCTTCGCGGCAAGCATCGCCCCGAGTTCTCACCGCACCTCTCGCTCGGTGATCACGTGATCATCGTCAATGCCGACAAGATTTACCTTTCCGGCAACAAGCGCGAGGACAAGCTCTATTACCGCTTCTCGGGCTATCCCGGCGGCCTCAAGGTGAAGACGATGCGCGATGTGATCGAAGACGATCCCACCGCCGTCGTGCGCCAGGCGGTCCGCAAGATGCTCCCGCATACGCGTCTCGGTCGCCGCATGCTGAAGAAGCTCAAGATCTACGCCGGTCCGGAACATCCGCACACGGCGCAGAAGCCGCAGGGCATGCCGTCCACCGGCTACTGATCCAACGAAGGAACACGATGACAGCGAAGAAAGCAGAAGCAGCGGTCGCGAAGGCCGCGCGAATCGGAGCGGTCGGACGTCGCAAGGAAGCCGTGGTGCGTGTGTACGTGACGCCCGGCAGCGGCAAGATGACGATCAACGGCAAGGACGTGAAGGACTACCTCGGTCGCGAGACCCTCGTGTTCCTCGTCCGTGAGCCG
>DATEHD010000251.1:0-21925 GCA_035279765.1 Candidatus Krumholzibacteriia bacterium
GTCGCCGACGGTGAAGGCGTGAAGCATCGCATCACGCTGCGCGTCGAAGGCGCGTCGAGCACGTCGGCCGCCGCGCGCATCGCGCGCACGGTGGCGCAGTCGCTGCTGGTGAAGACGGCGTGGGCGGGCGCCGATCCCAACTGGGGACGTGTGCTGGCAGCTGCGGGGCGCGCCGGCGTCGCCATTGATCCGCGCGCGGTGGATATCTGGATCGGCGGGCAGAAGGTGTGTGCGAAGGGCGGGGCGGTGGCCTTCGACGCTGAAAGAGCACATCGCGACATGAGTGCGCCCGCCTACGAGATACGCATCGTCCTCGGGCGCGGGCCCGGGAAAAGCCGGATTCTTACCTCGGATCTGACGGCCGACTACGTACATATCAACGCAGACTATTCGACCTGAATTGGCCGCGCTTTCGCGCGGCTATCCGGATTCGGCGTACCAGAAGTTGGGTATCGAATTCCCACCCCTCGCGGCTTCATCTTATTGATGGGGCGCGGGTAATTCCATGCCCGCCCCACATGAAAAATCAGCGGACCGCAAAGGGAGAGTCGTCATGGCTACTAGATTGGAAGATCGCGTCCACACCGACACCGAATTCGTCATCACTCGCGTACTGGACGCGCCGCGTTCCAACGTGTTTCACGCCTGGACGGACCCGGTCCAGATGGCCAAGTGGTGGGGTCCGCATTCGGTGACGAACGTGGTCTCCGACATGGATGTCCGCCCTGGCGGCAGTTATCGCATCGTGATGCACGGCCCCGACGGCACCGAGTATCCCATCAAGGGCACATTCCGCGAGGTCAGGCCGCCATCACAGCTCGTGATGACCGTGGACGCGTCCGAGCATCCAAAAGAATGGCACGACCTGGTGATGCCGCATCACGCGCACAAGGACAAGAATCCGTGCGGCCTGATGCTCGACACCGTTCTCTTCGACGACCTCGGCTCGAAGACGCGGCTCACCATCGTCACCCGCTTCGAGACGCCGGAAATTCGCGACGCCATGATGAAGATGGGAGTTTCCGACGGCTGGGCCCAGAGCCTCGAGCGGCTGGCGGAAGTGGTTCAGCACATGAACCATCACCACCACTAGCGCCGCCTACTTCAGCGAAAAATTCGCGACAATTCCCAGTCCGTCTTCGGTGATGTCGTATTTGAAGAAGTCCTGGCCCGAGCCGGTCTCGCGGTCGAGGCTCAGCACGCGGTACGACGCGCCCAGCGTGAAGGTATCGTTGAAGCGATAGCCGACGACGGCATTGCCGAACCACGCAAAGTCCGACCCACCCGTACCGATATCGGCCCGTGCAATCGCAATCCAGCGCTCCCCAAAGTTGTAGTGATAACGCGCGCCGATGTAGATGTCCGCCCAGGTATGGCTCCTGGAGCTCAGGTCCGAGCCCTGGAAGGTCTGCGAGGTCTTGAGCGTGTACACGCGGCCCGTGAGCCACACGTCAAAATCGGGCTTCACTCGGTACGCGCCGCCCAGAGAGCCGATGTACTGGTTGAAATTCATGTCGACGTCGACGTTGGACCCGTCGATGTGTCCGCGCCGCGTGTGGCCAAGCTTCACCCAGAAGATGTCGGTCCCCGCGATCCACTTGGGCTGGCGGTATTCGAAATAGCCGGCCATGGTGAAGTCGAGATACTTGGCGATGTCGCTCACCGTCATGTTGACGGGGACATCGTTCACCCGCCCGAAGCCCATCGAACCGTCGATTCCGGCCAGCCACAGGTAGAGCCCGAGCTCTTTACCCGTATCGCTGTTCTGCGTTGAATCCTGCGCCCGCGCCGGCGTGGCCGCCCACATCAGCGTGACCACCGCAACCAGTCCCATCCACCTGACAACCGGCTTCAACATGGCATTGACCTCCCGGAGCTGTTCCCAGATAAGGCGTCAACCGTATGACGTACGCGGACAGGGTGTCAATCCGGCTGCTGCCAAGGCGATTCTCCCGCTTGTGCGAAGGGCCCTGCGAGTGCCATCATGGTTCACCCAATCCTGAGAACGCAGTATCGCGGCATCGACCGGGATTCCCATGGTGGGGCGTCTCCCGTCCGATACCGCCTGCGAAGGAGGCTCTGGTGGCGAATCAACTGTTTGCAAAGAAAACCCTCGAGATGCTGCACGAGGAGATGAACTCCACGCGCGAGGAGCACCGGCTCAAGCGCGTGCTGGGACCCTGGCATCTCACGGCACTCGGCGTGGGCGCGATCATCGGGACGGGTATTTTCGTGCTGACCGGCGTCGCCGCGCACGATCACACCGGCCCGGCGCTGATGCTCTCGTTCGTGGTCTCGGGACTGGCGTGCATCTTCGCCGCGCTCTGCTACGCGGAGTTCGCGTCGATGGCCCCGGTGGCCGGTTCCGCATACACCTACTCGTATTCGACGCTGGGTGAACTGTTCGCGTGGATCATCGGGTGGGATCTCGTGCTCGAGTACGCGGTGGCGTCGTCCACGGTCGCGCACGGGTGGTCCCACTACTTCCAGGACTTCATCAACATCCTGGGGACCAAAGTATTCGGCATGGCGAACGGGCTGCACATTCCGCACATCTTCAGCAACGCGCCGTTCGACTACGACCCGAAGCTCGGCCACCTGGTCGGCACGGGAACCATCCTGGACCTCCCGGCGCTCGCGATTACAGTCATCATCACGATTCTCCTCATCAAGGGTGTGAAGGAAAGCGCGAACGTCAACGCCATCATCGTGGCCACCAAGGTGGCTGTGGTGTTGTTCGTGATCGCGGTGGGCGCGTTCTTCGTGAAGCCCGAGAACTGGCACCCGTTCGCTCCCTTCGGGATGACGGGCATCAGCTTCTTCGGCCACACCATCGCCGGGCAAACCGGCGCGGGCGGCGAACCGCTCGGCATGATCGCCGGAGCGGCCATCATCTTCTTCGCGTACATCGGATTCGACGCTGTCTCCACGCAGGCAGAAGAGGCCAAGAATCCCAAACGCGACGTTCCGATCGGTATCATCGCGTCGCTCGTAATCTGCACCATCCTCTATATCGCGGTGTCAGCAGTGCTGACCGGGATGGTCCACTACGACCAGATCAACGTGGACGCGCCCGTCTCCACCGCGTTCGGACAGGTGGGGCTCCCGTGGGCCCAGTTCCTGATCTCGCTGGGCGCCATGGCGGGCATCACCTCGGTGCTGCTGGTCATGATGCTGGGACAGCCGCGCATCCTGCTTGCGATGTCGCGCGACGGCCTGCTGCCCAAGATGTTCTCCGCCGTCCATCCCAAGTTCCACACGCCCTACAAGGGCTCCATCGTGACCGGCATCTTTGTGGGCACGCTGGCGTCGTTCCTGCCGCTGCGCATTCTCGCGGAGCTGGTGAACATCGGGACGCTGCTCGCGTTCGTGATGGTGTGTGCGGCGGTGCTCGCCATGCGCAAGCTCAGCCCCAACGCGGAGCGACCGTTCAGGGCACCGTGGTTCCCGTTTGTGCCCATCATGGGGATCGCCATCTGCCTGCTGCTCATGTTCTCGCTGCCGGCGGAGAACTGGGTGCGATTGGTCGTCTGGCTGGTGATCGGGTTCCTGATCTACTTTGGCTACGGCAAGAAGCACAGTGTGCTGAACCAGCGCCTGACACGCTCGACCAAGAGCAACGCGGCGTAGCCCGAAGCCGGACACAAAAAATAAAAGGCGGCGTCTCTCTACGAGGCGCCGCCTTTTTCGTTGTGCTGCGGTCGCTTGCTATCACAACGTCCCAGGAACTACCGCGCAAAGCGCAGGTGGACAACGCCGGGTGTGACCACCGTCTGCACGAGGCGCAACCCGTGCATGTTGTCCCCCACATCGTTGAACATGCGCTCGCCGCTCCCCAAGAGAACCGGCACCACGTGCAGGTCCATGCGATCGACATGACCGCCGGCGAGGTACTGCTGCGCGGCGCGCGCGCCTCCGCCGAGCGATATATCCTTCCCCTTCGCCGCCTCGCGGGCCTGAAGCAGCGCGGCCTCGATGCCGTCGGTGACGAAGAAGAATGTGGTTCCGCCTTTCATCTCGAGCGGCTCGCGCGCATGGTGCGTGACCACGAACACGGGATGATGAAACGGCGGAGTGTCGCCCCACCAGCCCGTCCACGGGTGCCTGGGATCCCAGGGCCCGGGATGCCCGCCGAACATGTGACGCCCCATGATGGTGGCGCCCACATTGGCCACCTGTTCCTCGATGATCGCATTGCTCTCGTTCACCTCGCCGCCCTCGAGGCCCTGCTTCGCGCGCCACGAGCGCAGCGGAAACACCCATTCGTGCAGCTTCATGCCTCCGATCCCGAGCGGGTTCTTGACACTCTGCTGGGGTCCGGCGACAAAGCCGTCCAGTGACATCGAAATTCGAAAACAAAGCTTCGACATGTGCATCTCCGTTCCCGGGCCGCTCCGCATTATGAATATAGCCGGTGTCGCCGTGGGGGAACATGGGCCTGTGGCTCGCTTCCGACCAGGCCTCCTTCGTGACCGGTGCCTACTTCGCGGTGGATGGAGGCTACCTGGCCCAATAGGGCGTCCTCACGCCCACTTTCCCGCGTCGGGGGCACTGGTTCGAAATTTGCATTTCCGGGGTCGACCCAACCCATTTGGACGTTCCTTTGCCATATCCGGCGGGAACGGAGGTGCACCGTGCCATCGACTCTGGACGAAATCGAAGTGACCAATCTCGAACCTGCACGCGTGGCGAACCCGGCGCCGTCATCGCACGCGACCGAAGCGGACGCAGCGCGCGGCTCGGAGATCAACGAGCTCCTGCGCGTCAAGCAGAGCCGTCGCATGACCGACACGAAGGTTCCCTGCCCGAGCTGCGGCGTGGTTGTCGAGATGACAATCAATCGCTGCCCCTTCTGTGAATCCGATATTGCCGCCGAGACCGCGCTCGCGCGTGAGACCACGCGACGACTGCGCGAGCTCACCGGCGCGCTCGATCTGGAACACGCCTCGCGCATGCGCGTGACGCCCAAGCCGCGCGGATTTTTTGCGCGTCTCAAGTGTCTGTTCCAGGGCGATCCCGCTCCGGAGCCCATCAACACGTTTGCGTCCGATCCAACGGCGACGCGTCTTCTCGGCCACCTTGCGCCGGGCGACGCCATTCGCGTCATCGGTGAAGACGGCGCGTGGCTCCAGGTCAAGACTCCCACCAGCGAAATCGGCTGGGTCTACTCCACATTCAAGAGGAAATAAGAAGAACGCGTCAGGCGCGCCGGGATAACCGGCGCGCCCTGATTGCGTTCGTTTCGCGTCGACTTGTGAGTGACGCTGGTTACTTCAGCCCGGATGAGCTCGAGCCCATCGAGGCATCCTGCTTGCCGATGAGGTCGTTCAACGCCTGCGCCAGCTGGGCGCCCGGCGTACCGGCCTTCGGCGTCATCGCGATGACGGAATGAGCGTTGAACGCGTCGCCGTAGATCTTCTTGTTCTCACTCTTGTCGAGATAGAGCTTGGATCCATCGAGCGCCACGCCGGCGAACACACCCTTGGTGCGCGAGTAGCTGTAGATCGGCGCGTCGAAGTGCACGTCGGTGCCCGCGCTGGCGTCACGACCCAGCGGACCCGCCGCCACGGCGGCCTCGCCGCCTACCGTGAACTCGCCGTCGAGGATCTGGTCAATGTCGCGCTGGCGCATCAACAGGAGCACGAGGTCCGTCGATGATACGCCGGCCTGGAAGCCGAAGCTGCCGCCGCTGAGGTTGATGGCGACCGGCTCGCTCCAATTGCCGCTGGCGTCGCGCTTGGTCAGAAGACCTTCGCCGTGCTTGCCACCCGCGACGAAGGCAGCCTTCATCAGGTTCGGGATCACGATCACCGCGGCGGCCTTGTCAACGAGACCCTTCGGCGGTCCTTCCTTCATGCGCGAGAAGTCCGAAATGACTTCGGTCGCCTTCGCCACATCGTGCGCGGCGTCGGCGTTCGAATTGCTCATCTGGGTGCTCGGGTTGGTAGTGGTCGTCTGCGTCGTGGTCTTGTCGTCACCGGCGCCCGCGATGCAGGGCATCGCGACCGCCACGGTGAGCAGAAATGCAAGTATACCGTTCTTCATGGTTCCGCTCCTTGAATAGAGATCGTTAAGCCGGGGATATCGTTATACCGATGGGCCCCCGCAATACATACACCGTGGGCCACCCTGCTGAACCTCGGGGAATGGGTTGATTCGGTACCGGGGCGGGACCGCAGTTATCAGATATATATGCCCTAGGGGATCATCCCGGCGTACGATGGAACTGCAAATGGGTTCAAACCTTTTGAACGTTTCCAGCGACTCACAGGCTGAATATGGGCGCCGCGCCTGAGACCCGCACCGACCGCGAGCTCGTCGATGCCGTGATTCATCGCAAGGATGAGACGGCCTTTCGCGAGCTGTACCGCCGGCACACGCCGCGGCTGTTCGCGCTTGTCGGCCGGCTTTTGGCGCGCGGCGACGACGAAGCCGAGGATGTCGTGCAGGAGATCTGGGTGCACGCGTTCGAGAGCCTGCCCGATTTTCAGTGGGGCTCGTCTTTCTCGACGTGGCTCACGGGCGTGGGCCTCAATCGCGTGCGCGATCGCATCCGTCGTTACGGGCGCTCGCGCGAATCCGCCGTCGAGTACGTGCCCGAAGTGGCGGTGCAGGCCGCGCCGCACGAGGATCGCGTGGACCTCGAGCGCATGATCGCGCGACTTCCCGATGAGCAACGCATGGTGCTCGTGCTGCACGACGTCGAAGGCATGAAGCACCGCGAGATTGCGGAGCACCTGGAGATTCCGGAGGGCACGTCGAAGACGCTGCTCTCCAACGCGCGCTCACGCATTCGTGAAATGATCGCGCGCAAGGGAGAATGGATATGACCAACGACGACCTGACACCCGAAGAGCGCGAGGCGCTTTCCAGCCTGCCGCGCGAGCGTACGCCCTCCGCGGGGCTCGAGGAACGCGTGGTGGCTGCCATGCGCGAGCGCGGGCACATCAAACGCAAGCCCGCGCGTGTCATTCCTATCACCACCACGCGCGTTGCCGGCCTCCTGGCTGCGTGCCTGGTGTTGATGATCGGCGCGTATTCGATCGGGCTCCACAACCGCGTGAACAACGAGGTGCTGAAGAACATCGAGCCGCAGCCACGTTCCACCAGCGTTACTGACGAGATGAAACGAGACGAGCTCTCGCCGCCGGCCGCGAATGAAAATGCGCTGCAGAAGGAGAAGACCGCGGGGGTGAGACCTCCGTCGACACTCGGTACGGTCGAAGCCCAGGAAGCTGCTCCCACGACCGAGCCCGAAGCACAGTTCGTCGACAAGAAGGCGCCCGCATTCGAGCCGAAGCTCGCGGTACCGCAACTGGCCTCGCGCAAGGATGCCAAGCAGGAGGCGCGGCAGCCGCGGGACGAAGTGACCAAGAGCATGCAAAAGACGTTCTCGAACGGAATCGCCAAGGGGATGCCCGGCGCGACCGATATGCCGGCGCCGTCGTCCGCGCCCATGCCGACCCAGCTGCGCGCGAACGCGTCGTCGGTCCAGGAATCGCGTGCCGCATCGGCACCCCCGTCATCGACGCGCACGTTTGCCATCAACGGCGGGACCCTCATCGTCGATGCGCCCGACAGCCTCCAGATCGTCACGGACGAACACGGTC
Organism: Candidatus Krumholzibacteriia bacterium; assembly: GCA_035279765.1. Taxonomy (GTDB): domain Bacteria; phylum Krumholzibacteriota; class Krumholzibacteriia; order WVZY01; family JAKEHA01; genus JAKEHA01. Next base: position 7,611 of record DATEHD010000251.1, read on the forward strand.
GTACGCTCGTCATCTATACGTCGGATGGCATCATACGGATCCGCTTGGCCAACTGAGGCGCGCCCCCGAAAATTCCCAAAACCAAATTCCCGCCGGCAGCGACTCATGGGTGGATTCGAAAGGAGAACCACCTATGAAACTCACCATCTGGACCGGCATTGTGCTCGCTACCGCGCTGTTCGCGGCGCGCATCGATGCTGCTGATACAGGCATCATTAACGGTCATGTCACCCTGGCGTCGACTGGCGCGCCCATCGCGGGCGCCACGGTCCTCGTCGAAGGCACCGCCTTCAAGACCAAGACCGACAACACCGGTGCTTACACCATTACCAATGTTCCTGCCGGTGCGTATATCGTGCGCGCCGAGACGGGCGGCACCGGCGCCGTGCAACGCGTCACCGTCTACGCGGGGCTGGCCATCACCGCGAACTTCAAGCTTGGGCTCGTGCAAGACCTGAAGAACAAGCCCAAGGATGAAGCGCGCGTCGACGGAAGTGCGATGCAGTATGCGCCGCGGGTCTTGCGCGAGAACGAAAGCAAGATGTCGATGCTTGGAAGTCCGCCGGCGTCCAATGGCACGATGTACTATTCACCGCCGCCTGCATCGACGATGTGGCAGACGCCCGACAATGAATCGTACGACCAGATCAATGAGAACAACTGGTTCGACACCACCGACAAGCCGCTTTCGACTTTTAGCGTCGACGTCGACGCCGCGTCGTACAGCAACGTGCGCCGCTTCATCACCGAGGGACAGCTTCCGCCCGCGGATGCGGTGCGTATCGAGGAGCTCATCAACTACTTCGACTATGACTATCCCGATCCGCGCGGCCCGCATCCCTTCTCGATCACCACGGAAGTGGCGGACTGCCCGTGGAACAATGAGCACAAGCTTGTGCACATCGGGCTGCAGGGGAAACGTCTCGAGATGGACCAGCTGCCGCCCGCCAACCTTGTGTTTCTGATCGACGTATCCGGCTCGATGAACGAGCCCGACAAACTCCCGCTGCTCAAAGCGTCGTTCCAAATGCTTGTCGATCAGCTGCGCGCGGAAGACCGCGTGGCCATCGTGGTGTACGCGGGCAACGCGGGCCTCGTGCTGCCGTCCACGCCGGGCTCCAACAAGGAAGCCATTCGCGATGCCATCGACAGGCTCGAAGCCGGCGGATCCACTGCGGGCGCGGCGGGCATCCAGCTCGCCTACCAGATCGCGCAGCGCAGCTTTATGCGCAGTGGCAACAACCGCGTCATTCTGGCCACCGACGGCGATTTCAACGTCGGCGTCTCCAGCGACGGCGAGCTCGCGCGTTTGATCGAGCAGAAGCGCGATTCGGGGATCTTTCTCACCGTGCTCGGATTTGGTCAGGGCAACTTGAAGGATTCGAAGATGGAGACGCTCGCCGACAAGGGCAACGGTCACTACGCGTACGTCGACAATCTTGCCGAAGGCCGCAAGGTGTTCGTGAACGAGATCGGTGCCACGCTCCTCACGATTGCGAAGGACGTGAAGCTCCAGGTCGAGTTCAACCCGGCGCGCGTGGCGTCCTATCGCCTCGTGGGCTACGAGAACCGGTTGCTGCAGGACCGCGACTTCGACGACGACACCAAGGATGCCGGCGAAATCGGTGCGGGTCACTCGGTGACGGCGCTCTACGAGATCGCGTTGCGCGGCGATGAAAACGAGCACAGCCATCCGCACAAGTACTCGGGTTTGTTCGTGCAGAACGATGCGAAGAAGAGCCCCGACCTGCTCACGGTATCATTCCGCTACAAACGCCCCGATGCGAGCGAGAGCCAGCTCCTCGAGGTGCCGGTGCGCAATCGCAACACGCGCTTCGCGGATGCGTCGGACAATTTCCGCTTCTCGGCCGCGGTGGCGGAGTTCGGGATGATTCTGCGCCAGTCGCCGCAAGCAGGCACTGCTACGATGGACCAGGTGATCAGGACAGCGCGCTCCGCCCGCGGAGAAGACGAGCACGGCTACCGCGCCGAGTTCGTGAGCCTGGCGGAAACGGCGAAGGGACTGCTCCAGCCCACCGAAAGTGCCTGGCGCTAAGCCGACCACGCGGCAGGCACTACAAGGAGGGAGGCCCACCCGGGCCTCCCTTTCTTTCTTCGTGGCTCGTGCTCTCTCATGCGATCCCATGACTGCTCTCGCGACCCGTTCGCGGAGGCACGGTTGATGCTCGTTTGCCTCTGGTTATGGAATCCGTGGCAACCAATTGGAAGAACCTGCGCAACGGCGTCATCGTGTCGGTGGTGATGCTCTATCTCGTCGAGCCGTCGATGAAGCTGCTCGTCAACGTGCTTCCGTACTTTGGCGGACGTGCCTATGGCTTCGTGTGGGATCACGCGGCCGCACAGGCGGCGCTGGGCGGGGACTACATCGACTTCGCGCTCTTCGCCATTTTGTTCTCGGCGATCGTGGGCGCGTTCATAGGACGCTATGGCGCGGGCGGAAACGTCTTCGCGAAGCGCGGACGCCGTACGGCCGACACGCTGTGGTCGCGCTGGGAACGACGCCTGGTTCTGCTGGTCTTGTTGCTCGTTGGTCCCGTAGCCGCCACGACGCTGCTGGTGGATTTTGCGGCACAGCAGATGAAGCTTTCGTTCGATCAGAGGATCACGGTGCTCGCCCCCGCCATCAACGAAGACGAAGAGGAAGTGCTGCGCGCCCGCTTCGCAGGACTCGAGGGTCATGAGAGCTACGAAAGCCTCAATCTCGACATGGACACGCTCGCGCGCGAGCGCTCCGTGTCTCTCCCCGAGCCACTCCTGTAGTTCCCCCGGATCCGTGCGTGGCGCCGGTTACGGCGCCGTCTTTGCCTGCGCGGGCTGCACATTGCTCGCGCGCTGCGGCAGCGGCCGTGCCTTGTACTTCTCGTACAGCGCCAGGTGCTTGTTCTCGAGCGACACCTCGTGCCCCGCGATGACCAGGTGCTTCACGTCGGTATTGAGGGCGAGCGGGCTGCCGTCAGTGACGATCACATTGGCGACCTTGCCGGCTTCGAGCGAGCCCAGCTGCTTGTCGACACCGAGAATTTCCGCCGGCCACAGCGTCAGCGCCTTCATCGCATCATCTTCGGAAAGCCCGAACGCCGCCGCCTGCCCCGCTTCGTAGGGAAGCGTGCGCGCGCCGTGCGGACCGTCGGGGCCGAAACCGCCGCCGGCGCCGGACGCAAACGCGATCTTGATGCCCGCCTTGCACAGGTCACCCGGGTTGGCGTACGGCTTGTCGTAGGGATCGTCGTCCTCGGTGGGAAGACTCTGCGTCCGTCCGAGAATGACGGGGATCTTCTTCGCCACCAGCGTGTCCTTCACCTTCCACGCATCGCGTCCGCCGGCGAGGATCATGCGCAGCCCCATCTCATCCGCGAACGCAATCGCGGCCTCGATATCGGCTTTGCGATCGGCTTCTATAATGACGGGCCGGGTGCCGTCGACATACTGCGAGAGCGCGGCGAGCTTGGGATTGATATCCGCGCGCGAGCCCTTCGCCTTCACGGCCGCGCCATAGTGCTTGGCGGCGTCGATCCAGTCGCGCAGCTCATTCTGCTTCTTGGTCGCTTCGTCCTTGGCGTCGCTGTACGGAGTTTCTTTCACCGTGAAGGTGGTGAAGTCGAAGCGGCGCGTCACGATGCCGGGCCATTCGATCACGAGTGCTGCCGAATTGTTGACAGCCATCTCGGTTTCGGTCCAGCCGTCGAGGTTCACGATGGCGGCCTGTCCCGCAATGACGCCATCGCGGTCGGTGCCCGGAACCACGAGCGAGTGCGTGATGCCGCTCACGCGCGTCACCGGGATCACTTCGCTGGCCGGATGCACGGCCGTCGCGGTGCTGAGGTTGGGGTTGTACATCCCCATCTCGCTCATGTCGTTGGTAGCGGAGACGGCATCCACTTCGTCCAGTCCAACGCTGCTCATGGCGTCGAACAAACCCGGGTAAACATGCAGCCCGGACGCGTCGATGCGCGTCGCACCGGCGGGGACGGCCGCGTCCGCGCCGACTGCGGTAATGACGCCGCGCTCGATTACGACGCGACCGACAAACGGATCGCCCTTCATGCTGTGGATGGTGCCGCCATCGATGACGAGCGCCTGCGCGTGCACAAGCACCGGCGCGATCGCAACCAGTGAGAGAGCAATCAGAGAAATCAAACGGGTCATGCGGCTCATCGCTCACCACCTCCGCAGCTGTACGGTTCATCTTCCCAGACCACACGCGGTGGCGGTGCCGATCCGCTGGTCATCTCGTCCATTCCGGCAGCTTCCTTCTTGTCGCCGCCCTTGCCCTTGGCGTCGAGCTTCGACTTCATATCGGCGATCATGGTCTGTCGCGCTTCGTCGGCGCCGCGATCGAAGTAAATGTCACCGTCGATGATTGTCTTCTGCACCACCGAGTGCACGGCGAGCGGATCGCCGTCGAAGAGCACGAGGTCGGCGTCCTTCCCCACTTCGATCGAGCCCACCCACTTGTCGATGCGGAGCTGTTTGGCGGGATTGAGCGTCACCATCTTGAGAGCACTGATGGGATCCATGCCGCCCGCGCGCACGGACTTGCCCGCTTCCTGGTTCAGGTGCCGCATCTCCTCGCCGCTGTCGGAATTGATCGACACCACCACACCGCGCTGCGTCATGAGCGCCGCGTTGTACGGAATGGCGTCATACGCTTCCATCTTGTAGCCCCACCAGTCGGAGAACGTGGACGCGCCGGCGCCGTGCGCGGCGATCTCGTCGGCAATCTTGTAGCCTTCGAGCACGTGCTGCAGCGTGGCAATGCGGAATCCGAAGCTCTCCGCGGTGCGCATCAACTGCAGAATTTCATCGGCGCGGTAGCAGTGACAGTGCACCAGGCGCTCGCCGTGAAGAATCTGTATCAGCGGTTCGAGAGTGAGATCGCGACGCGGGAGCTCGGGCTTGATGCCGTCTTTGGGGCCGGCCTTGTAATCCGCCCACGTTTTTTCATAGTCGCGCGCCTGCGTGAACGCATCGCTGATGACATCCATCACACCCATGCGCGATTTCGGATAGCGCGCGGGAATTCCCGGCGCGCTGAAGTTCGAGCGCTTGGGATTTTCGCCGAGCGCAAACTTGATGCCCGGGGGCGCTCCTTTGAACTTGAGGCCCTCCGCGTCCATACCCCAGCGCAGCTTGACCACCTGGTTCTGCCCACCGATGGCGTTGGCGCTGCCGTGGAGCAGGTTGGCGCTGGTCACGCCACCCGCGAGCGCGCGGTAGATCGCGATGTCGTCGGGATTGACGACGTCGCCGATGGCAACCATCGACGTCACGCTCAGCGTTCCTTCGTTGACGCCGCCTTCGATGGCGATGTGCGAGTGACAGTCGATGATGCCGGGTGTGAGCGCACCGCCTTTCGCGTCGATCACTTCGGCGCCCGACGGAATTTTCACATTCTTGCCGACGGCGCTGATCTTGCCTTTGGAAACGACGACGGTGCCGTCATCGATGGTGGCGCCGGTCACCGTCCACACCTGCGCGTGGGTGATGGCGTACGTGCCCATCTTTTTCGCGGGCCCTTCGTACTGCTTGAGCGCGGCGCGCATGTCGGCCGCGGAGACCGCGGGTTTCTTCTCACCCTTGTCGTTGGCAGCAACGGGCTCGGGCTTCGACTTGAGCACACCGCTCACGTCCATCTGCATGGGACCCGCGCTGAGCGAGCCTTTCAGTTTTTCGCCTTCCACGTTGAGCGACCACGACGCCGTCACCGGCTTGCCGCCGAAGTCGCGCGTGGTCTTGAAGCGCAGGAGCGAACCGCTCATGCGCCCTTCGTCCATCGTGGTCTCTCCGAGCTCGCTGGTGATCTTGCCCTTCACCTTGCCGTCTTTCGCCATGGTGATGTCGGCCGTCGATTCACGTGACCCGCGCGGCGACAAGGTGGTGAGCGTCCAAATGCCGCTGACGTCGGACGCGGGCGGATCCGTCGGGCCTTCGTCTTTGCGCTCCTGGTAGAGCCGTCCATCGACGAACACGGCTTTGACGTCGACGCCGTCGGCCCACGGCCAGTCGCTGGCGAGCACGAGGTTCGCCACCTTGCCCTTCGTGATGGTGCCGAGGCGATTGGAAAGTCCGAGAATCGCGGCCGGGCCCGACGAGAGCGCGGCCAGCGCGCCTTCGTTACTGAGGCCGTTGTCGACCGCGGCGCGCACGTTCTCAAAAATCTCAGAGGTGCTGGAGAGCCCGCCCGAGTAGAACGCGAACGGAATGTGCGCCGCGTAGAGCGCCGCCGGAGTGGTCGGCGCCAGCTTCCAATGAATCAGCGTGCGCAGCGGTGTTTCCGCGTCCGGATCGCGGTTCTTTTCGGCCTTGGGCCAGTTGAGATTCACAAGCACCGGAACCGCCGCCGTTTTCAACGCATCGACGCGGTCGTACGCGCCCTGACCGCCATAGACGATCGCGCGCACATTGAGCGTCTTCTGCAGCGTGAGCGCGCGGTCGATCTCACGGCCGAGATTGGCAGGCATGAGAAACGGCGTCTTCTCCGCCACCGCGGTCTCCAGCGGCTCGAGCGTGCGGTCGAACTCCAGGCGCACACGGCCGACAGGATCCTTCGCGTAGATGGCTTTGACCTTGGTGTAGTGATCGACGTCGAGGAAGGTCTGCTTGATGTACGAGAGCACGCCCATGAGCGAGCCCGGGAACGAGTTGAAGCTTTCTTCGCCACCGAAGTTGATCCGCTGCGCCGCCGGTGTGAGCACGACCGACTCGCGGCCGGGATCATCCTCGAGGTTGATGAGCGCTGCCTGCCCCGCAAAAATTCCTTTTTCCGGCGAGGTCACGGCCGCGGTGAATCCGGCCTTGCGCCACTTCTCGATGCGCGCGTCATCCGCGAGCGCGTCTGACGCACTCAGGAACGGCGTCGTCTGCGGGCGATCTTCCGGTCCGGTGATGACAGGCCCGCGCGGACGTCCTTCACCCGATGACGACGAATCGTCTTTTTTCTGGGCGAGGTTGGTGAGCGCATCGATCATTCCGGGAAAAAGCGTAAGCCCCTTCCCTTCGATCACGCGTGCATCGCCAGGAATGGTGAGATTCTTTCCCACCGCCTCGATCAATCCGTTGGCGAGCAGCACGGTGGCGTCCTCGATGGGAGCACCGGCGCCGCTCACGACTTTCACGTGCGTGATCGCGTAATAAGGAGGAGGTGACGGAGGCTCTGCGCCGCTCGGCACGACTCCGAGAATGAAAATGGAAAGAGCGAGGAAAAGAAAAACGCGGCCACGGCCGTTGCAGAAGGCGTTCATCGGAAACCTCAACCTGGAATGTGCGCGAAACCGAGTATCAGTACCGGGGCTGTGGGGCAGCCGGCCGACATGATAGCACAAGCGGGGGCTTGTGGTAGGTGCGAGCCGTGAGCGACGACGTTCGCGCGACGCCCGACCGCAGGCCGTTACGGACGCGTCAAAGGTTCGTCGGCATCCGATCGCTGGCGGACAAGCGCTTCTTCGTCGGCGGGATTGGGAATGGATGACGGCGGATCGCTGGCCGGGAAAGACGCTTCGATGGTTTCATCCAGCGCTGCTTCGCGGATCGCCCGCTCGTCGTGCGGATAGTGTTGAATCTTGTCGTCCATGCGATACCTCCTCGGAGAAGATATACCATCGAGAGGCCGTGCAACAGACCGGGGCAACAGATCGCCAACGAGATCTGCGCGGGCGATGGAGTACAATGGGGGCTCTTTCGGGAGGTCGGCACGTGCGGACATGGATCACGATTCTCATCCTGGTCGCAGGAGTTGGAATGGCGCAGGCAGACGATCGGCAGGACCTGCTCAATTCCGTGGGCATCAAGCCCGCGAACGGCATGCGCGGACAGATGGATGCGGTCGGATATGTGACCACGTCCGCGCAAATGGACTCCGTGCTGACACAGAGCCGCGCGTTGGCTGTCGCGCGAGCGAAAGAGCTGGCCGCGCACGGCGTGGCGGCGGATGCCGCGTTTGCGGCCGCGGTGTGCCCGCACGACGACTACTACTACGCAAGCAGACTCTACGCGCTGGTGACGCCGCACATTCGCGCCAGGACCGTGATCCTCTTTGGCGTTTTTCACAAAGCCAAAGCATTCGCCTGGCGTGACAAACTGGTTTTCGATTCGTTCGAGAAGTGGCACGGGCCGTACGGCCCCGTGGCGGTGTCGTCGCTGCGTAATGATTTGATGGCGAAGCTCCCCACCGACGACTTCGTCGTGAACAACGACATGCAGCAGGTCGAGCACTCGGTGGAAGGAATCGTTCCCTGGTTGCAGGCCAACAATCGCGACGTCGAGATCGTGTCCATCCTGGTTCCCTACATGGACTGGGACACCATGGCAAAGCTCTCGGCCGACGTGTCCACGGCGCTCGCCACTATAATGAAGGAGCGGGGTCTCGTGCTCGGGCGTGATGTCGCCATCATTTCGTCATCGGACGCGGTGCACTACGGCGACGCGGGCTGGGGCGGAAGCAACCATGCGGAATTCGGCACCACGCCGGACGGGTATGAGAAGGCGGTGGCCCGCGACCACAAGCTCATGGCCACTATGCTCACCGGAGCGGTTCGCGAGCAGGCGCTGCGCGAATTCCTCTACACGTGCGTCGACAGCAAGGATGTCACGCAGTACAAGATCACATGGTGCGGCCGTTTTTCGGTGCCGTTCGGCTTGAATGTCGCGGCACGCGTGAACACGGCGCTCACCGGCGCGCCCCTCAAGGGCACGATGCTCGACTACGGGACGAGTCTCAGCGAAGTCTCCCTCGATCTCGACAAGATTCCCGGGCTCGGCACCACGGCGCCCAACAATCTTCATCACTGGGTCGGTTATCCGGCGATCGGATACTGGTAGCGGCCGCGCGCTTCGCGTGTAGCCAAAACCCCTCGGTTGGCCTGATAATGACATCGGAGTTCTCACGGCATTTCAACACTGAAGGGCGGAGGTCACCGTGGCAAAAAGGGTCAATTACGGCTTCGAAAAGCATCAGAAGGAAAACAAGCGCAAGAAGAAGCAGGCGGAGAAGCTCGAAAAGAAGCGCTTGAAGAAGTTGGCCGAGGGCGAGGAGCTCGTCGCGGAAACACCGCCGGTTGTAACGGATGAGACGCCCTCCCAGGAGTAGAGGGCGTCTCGCGGCTTCTACTGGTATTTGAAAATCACCGGGAACAGCACCGCTACGAACGCCGCCCACAGCCCGAAGACCGGCAAGTACGCTGTCTGCCAGCGTTCAACGAGAACGAACGACGCCCGCTTCCAGATAAAGCGCGCGTAGTGCAGCGCCAGTCCGCCAAGATTTGCGAGCAGCAGGATGTTGAGGCCGAGCGCCGCCGTCTTGTTGGGACTCCATCCGAACTCAGAGATGCGTGCGACGATCGCCCACAACGCGAGCACATCGACCACGAGAGCCGATATCACGAGCAGGAACTGGAGCCTGTCGAAGCGGCCGGGTGCTTCCTGCGGATCGCGGGCAGATATGCGGTAGAGCAGCAGCGCCGACACGACCACCAGCAGAAGATCGAATCCGATCAAGACTTCGCGACTGACGTCGATGGCGTTGCCGGTCACGATCATGGCGCCGACGAACACGAGGAGCAGGATTGTGAACAACGGCGTGAAGAGCATGGTGAGCACGGGCGCCATGTTCTCGATGACGCTCTGCTTCGCTTCCACGAGCCAGGCGCCGATGATCACCGCTCCGGCGGCTCCGCACGGCACGATCCAGCGTTGGACCGCAGGCTCCGCCTTGAGACCGATGGCGTCGAAGATGAACACGGTGACCCCGATGAGCGCGCCGCCGCCCAACGCGATAAGCACGTAGTAGATGAACCACTCGCCCGAGAAGCGCACGAAGTTCATGCGCTGCTGGTGCACCCGCCACTGACCTCCCACGTATGCAAACCCCACGACCAGCCACAGCGCGAAGGGCATATGGATGATGGACAGGTGCTCGGTGAATCCCCTGTCCGTGAAGGGCAGCACGTTGACGACGATTGCCGCCGCAACGAACGGAAGCAGCATCCACAGCCATTCTACGCCGCGAACGTTTCGCTTCAATGCGAAGAAGGCGGCGAGGAACGGCAGGATGAAAAAAGGAATGTTGTGCACGTAGAACATGTCGGAGCTGTTGTCGCCGAACTTCATTCCAAACAGCTCCGGGAGTTTCATCGCGGCGGCAGCAGCCATCGCCAGCCCGATGGCGGTGGTTGCATACTTGTTCGCCGGCGCCGCGTCGGCTGCGGGCGACACCACGAGCTGCTTCCACATCCGCTCCGAATATTCGCTGGCGAACTCGCGCGAAACCGAATCCAGACTTCCCAGCCGCTTCACGGCGACCAGGAAGGCTTCATCCTCGTCGAGGCCCGCTCCGCGCAGTGCGTCGATCTGGCTGCGCAAATGGTCCTCGAGCTCGGCAACATCCGCGGTATGCACCGCCTGGCGTTTGCCGAAGAACGTCCGCCATTCACCAATGCGCTGCTCCAGCGCGGCTTCGCTCGTCATGTTCTTATCCTCCATGTGAATCCTCTTCCTTTTCGCGACCATTGCCCGGTCGCGATGCGCCGGTCCCCCGCAGTGCGAGATCGACCAGGTGCCACTGGCGGCGCTGGCGCTCGAGATGTTCCGCGCCCGCTTTCGTCAGCTGGTAATACTTGCGCCGCCGGCCCGTCTCCGATTCTCCCCAGATTGCCTTCACGTAACCGTTGCGCTCGAGGCGGTGGAGAATCGGATAGAGCATGCCGTCGGTCCACGCGATCTCGCCGTTCGACAGGTCGCCCACGCGCTTGATGATGGCGTAGCCGTAGCTATCGCCCTCGCTCAGGATGGCGAGCACCAGCGGTGTGGCCGAAGCCGCGACGAGATCTTTGTTGATTTCCATGCTCTACCTAGAAGCACTATACATTGTACTTCTATGTATTTCAACGAGAAATTGTTGCCGCCCCGGGCGGTGCCGGTAAAGCATTATAAAACTAGGGGGTTACGTGGAGCGAGGAGGAGCCGGAGCTACCAGCTGCGGCCCTTGCGACGCGACCGGCGTGGCTGCCGGGAAGGAGGCTTCGACCCACCGCTGCGCGGAGGCGACGACGGACGTCCTTTGCCACCGCCGCCACCACTCGAGGGACGGCCTTTGCCACTCCCCTGGCCGCCGCGACGCTGACCGCCGCCACCACCCTGTTTGCTGCGCTGTCCCGTGTTGCGGGTGCGCGAGATATCGCGACGCTCGCGGTTGGACAATTCGAGACGCGCTTCCGGTCTCGCTTTGTAGTCGAAGTCGGGGACGGTGATGCGCGGCAGGCGCTTCCCGATCGCGCGCTCGATGCGCAGCATGTCCTTCTCTTCCTGCGGCGACACGAACGTGAAGGCGTCGCCCGTCATCTCCGCGCGCGCGGTTCGTCCCACGCGGTGGATGTAGTCTTCGGGCATGTTGGGCACGTCGAAATTGATCACGTGCCCGAGTGCCTCGACGTCAATTCCGCGCGCGGCGATATCGGTGGCCACCAGCACACGGTGCTTGCCGCTCTTGAATCCGGCCAGTGCCTGTGTGCGCTGGCTCTGCGAACGGTTACCGTGAATGCGTTCGGCATCGATGTTGCGCCGGACCAGGTAATCGGCGAGGCGGTCGGCACGGTGCTTGGTGCGCGTGAACACGAGTGCATCATCGAGATCGCCGCGTTCGAGGAGCGTGGCGAGGAGCGATGACTTCAATTCCTGCGGCACCGGGTACACGGCCTGGGTGACGCCGACGGCCGGCGCACTCTGGCGCGCGAGATTGATCGTCACCGGATTCTTGAGCATGTCGTGCGCGAGCGTTGCGATGGGAGCCGGCATCGTCGCGGAAAAGAAAAGGGTCTGCTTGCGCGGAGGAAGATGCCGCAGCACGCGGCGGATGTCGGGCAGGAACCCCATGTCGAGCATGCGGTCTGCCTCGTCGAGCACGAGAATCTCGAGTCCGCGCATTTTCGCGTACGGATAACCAAAGTGATCGAGCAGCCGTCCCGGCGTTGCGATCATGACATCGACACCGGTTCGAAATGCGTGCTCCTGCGGTCCCATGCCGACGCCGCCGAAAACCGCGGCACCGGTGATGGGCGTGTGCACCGCGAGATCATTCAAGTCTTCCAGGATCTGGGCGGCGAGCTCACGCGTCGGCGTGAGCACCAGGGCGCGCGTCGTGCGCCGCTCCCGCGTCATCAGGTGATTGATAATGGGAAGCAGGAAGGCGGCGGTCTTGCCGCTTCCGGTCATGGCACAGGCCAGAATGTCGCGCCCCTCCAGACCGGGGGGAATGGCGTCCAGCTGGATGGGCGTGGGGTTGGTGAAGCCCAACTCGCGCACGCCTTTGAGAAGATCGGGATGGAGCTTGAAGTTCGAAAATGCCAATGGAGCGTCCTTATCTTGTGAGGGCGGATGGAAGCAGCGCGGGATGGTCAGAGAGTAGCAGGAATCGCGGAGCGAGTCATCAGCAATGCACGGCGCGATGCGGCGCTATCGCGCCAGAATCAGGCTGCAGCACGTCACGCCGCCTTCGGCTTTGGCCAGCTCCGAGGCGTCGACGAGCTCGAGCGGTACGTTGCGCTGCTCCAGGTGACGGCGCAGCAGGTCGGCTGTGTGCGTGAAAGCCAGCGGATAGATCACGCCTTCGTTCACCGACAATGCGTTGGCCGCGAACGGCTCACGCGGGTCCACTTCGATCCATTCGTGGCGGGCGAATGCGTGCCGGTCCACCCATGCGCTGTTGCCGATGAACGTGTTGTCGCCGACAGCGGTGACGGCGGACTTGAGGTGCAGGCAACCGTGCACGTCGATGGCGGTCACGTCGTAGCCCAGGTTCGACACAAGCGTACGGAGTTGCGCGATGCCTTCGTGGTTGGTGCGGCCCGAGCACCCGACGTACAGCGTCTTTCCCACGTGCAGGACGTCGCCGCCGTCGAGTGTGCCCGGTTCCGTGATGCGCACGAGGTTGCGATAGCGCGCGAGCACCGTCTCCACTTCCCGCCCCTCGTCGCGACGGGAGAGTGCACCGGGCCGCGTCATCACGGCGCCTTCATCCAGCACAACCGCGACATCCTCGATGAACACCGCGTCGGGCTTGTCGTGCGCCACGGGGACGCGCACCACGTCGCACCCCAGGCGGATCAATGCGGCTTCATAATCGGCGTGTTGCGCGACGGCGGTGCCGTAATCGATCGGCTCGCGCGCAAGATGGGTGAGCTCGCAGTTGACGATGCTCTTACTGACGGGACGGATGATTGCGATCGCCGTCATGACCCGCCCATTTTGGCACACAAGACGGAGACTTGTAAGTGGGCAGCAACCGTGGACGGAAACGATTCTTGCGGTGCGGACGCACTCGCCGCGCTATCATATAGGAGTGCGGCCATCCTCCCGGCTGCCGGCAAAGGCACGCCTACAAGGGGGGATCGGCCATGTTGTCTTCTATCCCGGATCGCGAATTGATCGCGCGACTCGACGAGCTTCGCCGCAATGAGCGCGGCACCGACCTCGATCTACTGCATCACCTCAACGAAGCCGAACGGCGCAGCCTGCACCTGCGCCTCGGATACTCATCGTTGTTTCGCTACTGCACGGAGCACCTGGGCTACTCCGAATCTGACGCCGGCCGCCGGGTTCAGGCAGCCAGGTGCTTGCAACGTTTTCCTCGCGTGGGTGAGCTGCTCCAAAGTGGTGCGATCAACTTGATGACGCTCGGACTCGTCGCCAACATCGTGACCGAGTCGACGATCGACCAGTGGCTCGAGCGGATTCGCGGCAAGTCGCAGCGCGAGGTGGAAGCGTTGACAGCGGCTGTGCGCGCGCCCATCACACTGCGCGATCGAGCCCGGGTCGTGAACGTCGCGGTTCCGGTCGCAGCGCCCCTGCCGTTGGCTCCCGTGCCACAAACAGGGCCCGGCGCTTCCGAGCCGGGAGCGCCGCTGTTCCCCGCCGCGCGGGAAAATGGCGAATCAGCGCCGGCGCCGGCGGCAGCAACCACCGCGATGAAATTCATCCCCGTCGCGACACAACCAAAGGTCTACATCCAGTTCCTGGTGGACCAATCGTTCATGACGAAATACCGGACCGCCATTGCCGTCCTGTCGAATCGTGTGCCGAAGCTCACGTTCGAAGCCGTGTTCACCGCGCTGCTCGATGATTTCATTCGGCGCCACGAACCGACGGAAAGGCACCATCGGCGCGAGCAGGCGGCACCGCGCACACCCGAAAATGACAGGCGCGAGGGAATTCCGGTTCGAACGCGCGACGCCGTGTTCGCGCGCGATCAGGGACGGTGCACGTTCGTGGGATCCGATGGGAAACGCTGTGAAGAAATCATCCGC
>DATEHD010000252.1:0-6978 GCA_035279765.1 Candidatus Krumholzibacteriia bacterium
AGGGCGGCTTCGTGGGAGCATCGAAGATGCAAGACGATAGCGCCGCCACCAGAACGGTTGCGCAGCAAAGAACAAAAATTCTCTTCAGCATCAAGATTCCTTTCCGCGAGATGCGTCGCTGAGAGTCGACATATTCTACCACTGAACTCATGTTAACGTCAAGGTATCGCATGGCTTACCATCCATAAACGCTTTGATTTCCTGTTATTCCTCAGGGGAGCAGGGAGAGCCTCTTGATGCCGCGAAGATATCCCCACGTGCGAAAGCCCTCCACGGTGTTTAGCTCTTCCCACTTGGTGAGACGCCAGTTTCCGTTCTCGAGTCTGACGTCGATGTGGGCAACCGCTTTCCAGGTCAGGGTGTCTGTCGGGGTGGTATTGTCGACTGTCCTGAGCGCATACGAGACGCCGTATTGTACGAAGGTGTTCTCATTCTGCAGTGGGTCGAGAGAGCCAAAATCGACTTTGGTATAGCTGGTGTCGTCCAGGAGCTTGCGCAGGACCTGCATCTCCACATCCTTGGTCCAATTCTCGTACACGGGTTTCCCGACGAATGCCTCGTCCGTGGCATCGGTGGGCGTGGGTATGAAGATAAAATGCTCGCTGATCGACCGCTCGTAGTCGGCGTCATTCCCGTTCGCTATCGCTTTCGTAATGCAGGTGAAGGGCCGCTCAGACGTATCGAGAATGCATCCACCACCTGTTCCCTGAGTGGGCGGGTTCGCCTCGCGTGAGTCGAACAGGCACGACGTGGACATCAGCGCCGTTGCCAGCGCCATCGCAGAAATGATTCTGTGGTGATTGCGCATCATATTCAAAACGGATACGAGAACTCGGAGCGAGCGTCCCAGTAGTTCTTGTCGCCTTCGGCCCCGAAGGGGCTGAAGCGCTTTACTCGCGCCACCTGGAATCTCAGGTACTTGCCAGCGCCCCAGTCGTAATTGGCCGTGGTGCCCACCGAGATCTGTCCGTCCGTGGTGGTGGCGGTGACCACATCGTCGGGCGTCAAGTCCAGGCGCCGGCTGTACAGGTTTTCCGCAAAGAACGCGACGCGCTTGTTCAGGTTGTAATCCGCGCGAATGCGCGTGCGATCGCGGCGGTCCTTGCTGGTAATGCTGAGAAGTCGTACGCCGGTCACCGGATCAGGAAGGTACGAGCCGCTGTCGTGCAGATACAGCCCGTACTCGAACAGAACGGTCGTCGCCATCGTGAGGTGATAGTTGAGGCCGTTGGTGAACGAGATGCTGCGATCCAGCGAGTTCTGGTCGGGCTTGAAGTCGTAATCGGTGTACTCGAAAGTCAGACCATAGGCCTGGATGATCGAGAAGCGCGGAGTGACCGTATAGGTAAACCCGGGGCGCAGATCCCACACCTCACGTTTACGGTTGTCCGCCGATTGCGACGCATCAATATTAATGAACTGGGTGCTCCCGTACGACACCGCCACAGTCGCGAGCACTTTCTTGAAGGGCTGCGAATAGATTGTCATATCAAGATTATTGTCGGCCTGGTCGCGGTCGCGCGGGTTGGCCACGGGATCGAGATAAAACGATTGCTGCAGCTGGGTCGACCCGGAGAAATCGATCGAGAAGGTCTTGCTGAACACCTGCTTCGCCGCCAGAGCCACGCGCTTGCTCTTGTCGGTGAGACTGCTGATGGATTGCGCGCCGTAATCACGTAGCGTCGAACTGTTGTCGAAGCTCACGCGGGCAATGGTCTTCCACGGCAGGGTGTAATTGATCGAGCCGGAGAAATCATCCCCCACGGACCGGCTGAAACGCGTTTTCTGGACCAGGTAGTCGTACACCTGCTCGTCGTGCGATGCCGTCACATTGAGGTTGAACCGGCTGAACAGGGTGGACGTCAGGTTGAGCGTGGTGTTGCGCGTGTTGCGACTCTCGTGTTCCTGAAACACGTTCTGTGCACCCTGCTGCTGCGTGCCCAGCGACCCGATGCGCTGGTCGGTGTAGTCGCGGTCGCCGCTGTAGCGTGCGTACGACGCATTGAACCGGGTACTGTCGCTGACCTGAAAGCGCGCCCCGGTCACGACCGAGTCTTCCTGCGATCCGAGATCCGAAAACGTGGTGTCGACCGTGGAGGATCGGTCTTGCGAGCTGCGCAGCGCGCCGCGGCCAAGCACCGTGACTCGCTTCCCCATGGTCGTGTACGCCACGCCGCCGTTCATTCCCTCCTGCAGCCCTTGATCGTCTTTAAATGAGCGTTCGCTCTGGATCAGTCCCGCCGAGCCGGTCGCATCGGTGCGGAACCCGTACAGGTTGCGCCGGTACGTGCTCCCCACGTTTCCCTGCTTGTCGTTGATGATCAGGTCCTGCACGCCGCCACCCGGCGCGATGGAGCGGTTGAATACGCGGCTGTCACTGTACGACGCCGTGCCGTTCCAGAACAGGTTGAAGGTATGCAGGTCGCTCAGTCTCATTATCTTCGTCCGGTCGAGGCGATTATTCAGACGGTAGTTCTTCTCGTCGTCCGAAATCTGAAAATCGAAAATGGATCCCCATGGCGTCTTGAGCCCGGTGTGAAAATCGTTGCTCATTCCGACAGCATTCACATCCGCCGCTACTTTATTCGTAAAAACCGGCGAAAAACGATACCGCGGCGCGTACGTCGAGTCCAGGGCGGCGATAGCCGGGTTCGTGCTGGCCGGGGGCGTCGTCTGCGCGCGCGACACAACTGCCACGCACAAAAATGCGCACGCCGTCGCGACGAGCCACACACCGCTCAACAACCGGGCACCCGGCATTCGTGACTACCCTTGCTCCGTTCTCACCGCGCCCGCGAGCAACACGAATTGCTCTTTCGACAACATTTCGGGCCGCAGCTTGAGGTCGATTCCCGTCGCTTCGCCGATCCGCGCCAGCGCGTCCTCGCGCAGGTCGTAGAACGAGCGCAGCGCGTTGTGGACGGTTTTCCGCCGCTGCTGGAACAGATTCTTGACCAGCAGCACGAAATCTCGCCGGTGCTCCATGGGCACGAGCGGGCGAGCCAGCGGCGTGAAACTCAATACAATAGAGGCCACTTTGGGCCTCGGAAAAAACGACCCTGCTGCAACCTTCGTGACAACCTTGATCTCGTAGAGACTCTGCAGCACCACGCTGGGGATGCCGTAGGCACGGCTGCCCGGGCCCGAGGCAATGCGGTCCCCGACTTCCCGCTGCATCATGATCACCGCGCGCGACACGTGTTGATGTTCCTCCACCAGAAAATCGAACAGCACGTGGCGCGTGATGTGGTACGGAATGTTTCCGATCAACACGCACCGGTCACGGCCTCTCTTCTCGACCAGCTCCGCGAGCTTCACGGTGGTGAAGTCCGCGCTGATCACTTCGACGCGACGGCGTGACACGCTCTCGGCGCCGAGCTTCATGTCGAACTCTGCCTCGAGCTCCGCGACGAGATTGCGGTCGAGCTCGATAGCCACCAGGTGTGCACCGCTCGTCGCGAGCAGCCTGGTGAGCACACCGTGACCCGGCCCCAGCTCCACCACGAGCTCATCGGCAGCGACATGCGCGGCATCGACGATCTTCACGGCGGTGCCGCGGTCGTGCAGAAAGTTCTGGCCGAAGCGCTTCTTGGGGCGTAAGCGGCCCTGGTTCAAACGGACTCTCGTTGTCTGGGTGCGCGATACGCGCGTTCAGGGGGATGACAGACGAACTTCAATAGCAGAAGAGAGCGGGAGAAACCTCCTGGCCGGACCCGGGACGGGTTCGGCTTTGTGGCCTCATTATAGCGGTTGCCGCGGCGGAACGTCAAGGCGTACCGGCGCCCCGTTCCCCGCGGTGGCACAGGCGACCTTGACCCGCCGGGGACGGGTCCCCATATTTTCAGGGTTCCAAGTCGTTAGTTGATGACGCCCCGGAAAGAGAGTGCACGATGAGTGCCGCCGTCAACGACCGACCCCACGAGATTGTTCCGCTTCCCCACCTGCCACTGACCGGAGAGCTGCACCCGCTACGGCGGGAGTTTGCCCGCTGGCTCGCCACGGGCAACATGATCACCATCGCGATCGCCGTGGTGGTGTGCGCGACCATCTATTTCTGGCCCCGGCCGGCGCCGCCGGGCTACGTCGACATCCCGATTGTGGACCCGCGCGTCATTTCGCCGCCGCCGATCGATCCGCACAGCGGCGGGGGCGGAGAGCAATTCACGCCCATCCCGGACGTCGGCAAGGTGAACTACGATCCAACGGATGATAAGGAGATCCTCAAGCCGTTGGATCCTGTCGATAATCAGGGATCCGGCGGACCTGAGACCGGCGAAGTTGCTCCCATCGATGGCTCGCAGATTGGCGGCCCACTCGTCGACATTCCGGCACCGGCACCGCCGGCGGACAACGGGATTTTCATTCCCTTCGACACGCCGCCCGTCCTGTTGTCGATCGACGCGCCCGTGTATCCGTCCATCGTTCGGGAAACCGGAATCGAGGGAACGGTGATGGTGCGCGTCTTTGTCGCACTCAACGGTCATGTGAAGGATGCATATGCCGTCGACGGCCCGGCCGCGCTTCGCGAAGCGGCGGTCACGTCGGCACGCACGGGTTACTTCAAGCCCGCGCTGCAGGGCACGCATCCCGTCGAGGTGTGGGTGGTGATCCCGATCACATTCGAGCTGCGCGAGCGTTACTAATTACGCGGCGCGGGGTTGGCATCGTTTGTATGGCGGCGCTTGCCCCGCGCCTCTTTTTCCCCCCGCGGAAGGTGTATAATGACGCCTCTCATCAGACAGGTCCCAAGGAGGCCACCGTGAAGCTCACGAAACTCGCTATTGGTATCGCTGCTTTCTCGCTCATCGCGACGTGCGCCGACGCCGCCGTCAAATGGAGCGACGAAACCTACGAGCAGATCCTCGCGCGCGCGAAACAGGAGAACAAATACGTCTTCGTCGATTTCTTCGCGACGTGGTGCGGGCCGTGCAAGCGCATGGACGAAAAAACCTTCACCGATGCCAAGGTGCAGGATCTCCTGAACTCGATGATCCCGGCCGACTGGGACGCGGAAAAGGATCCGCACGTGGCGATCGCGAAGCAGTACAAGGTGAGCGCATATCCGACGCTGCTCGTCATCGGTCCCGACGGGAAGGAAGTCGACCGCTATCTCGGATACATGGATCCGGCCGATTTCATCAAGACCATCGACGGCTATCGCAACGGTGTCGGCACCATTGCCGCGCTGGAGAAACAGCTCAAGGCGAGCCCCGATAACGTCGAGCTCCTCTACCAGGTGGGCACCAAGCACGCCGAAGCGGGACGCTCCGAGCTGGCGGCCGAACCGCTCAACAAGGTGCTGAAGCTCGACCCGAACAACAAAGAGCGCAATCCCGAGATTCTCTACAGCCTGGGTGAGGCGTACTACATGGACGCGAAGTACGCGGATGCGAAGCCGTACTTCAATCGCCTGGTCACGGAGTACAAGGACTCGGAGATCGCGCCGGACGGCTACAAGCGTCTTGCGGGCATCGAGTACAAGACGGGCAACAATGACGCTGCCGTGGCCATGATGGAGAAGACGCTCACCGGCAAGGAAACCGACGCGGGCACGCTGAACGGTTTCGCGTGGTTCTGCGCGCAGCGGAAGATCGGTTTGGACAAGGCGCTGCCGGTGGCGCAGAAGGCGGCGGACCTCTCCGGTCGCGACCCGGGCATCCTCGACACCCTCGCCGAGGTGTACTTCGCGCGCGGCGAGTACGACAACGCCATCAAGGTGGAAGAGGAAGCGCTCGCGAAGACGCCGAATGATCAGTACACAAAGGATCAGATCGCCAAGTTCAAGAAGGCGAAAGAGGAGACGAAAAAGCAGAGCTGAGTTACCAGGCCGCCCCTAAGACAAAAGGAGATCGGTTGTGAAAAAGCTGGTAACCCTTCTCCCCTGCCTGTTGCTCGTTTTGCTCGCGTGCGGAGACGACCGCTCGGCTCAGCCTTCGACCGATCCCGGGCAATCTTGTGTGCTGGACACACCTGAAACTCCGTTCACCTGCATGAGGAACGCGATCAGCACGCAGAAGGACGCAGACTACGAACGCTCGATCAGCGAGACCTTCGTGTTCTCTCCAACGCTTGCGGATTCACTGGACGGCGCGTTTACCGGCTCGCCGGTGTACGCAGGATGGAACAAGACGGTCGAGATGCAGACCCTGAATCTGCTCTACGACGACACCAGCTTCACAAAGGTCGACTGGGGAGCCCCCACCCCGCTCATCAACAAGAACACGTTTGTCCGCTGGAGCGTGTCGTATTCGCTGAAAACGGTAACCACCGCTGCGCCGACGGACACCGTTGTGTACAAAGGCGTGGCTCACATCGATGTACGGCTGGAGAATGGAAACTGGCGCGTCACGTTCTGGGACGAACAGGCGACAGTGCCCGGTTTCTCGACATGGGGATACTTGCGCGGCGTGAATCGATTGCGCCTCATGCCCTGAGGCTGGCAACTGAGATAGAGAAAAAGAAAAACCGTCGCGGTGAAAACGCCGCGACGGTTTTTTTGTGACGATGCTGCCGCGCTTACGCGTGGTGACTCGCCACCGGCGCGTCGGCCAGCTCGTAGATGTGCGGGCACAAAGACGGAATCTTGTCCTGGTAGGTGTCCAGCTTCTCGCCGAACATGCGCTGGAATTCCGTGTTGTCGCACTTGTTGTCTTCGAGCAGGAGCAGCAGCTCTTCGTAGGTGAGCGGGAAGTTGGGGAGCTTCTCCCCGAATTTCACGAGGGGCTTCGCCAGGAGCGACGGGATCGCGATCGTGTTCGGCCATACGCCGTAGTGACGCGCCACCGCCCATAAAATGTCGATGAAACGCATCGGATCCGGGCCGCCCACTTCGATTTCCTTCCCCTGCGTCTCCGGCATCACCAGCGCACGCGCCATCGGACCCACCACGTTGTGGCGCGCAACCGGCTGCAGCGTCGATCTTCCCCCGTCGATAACGGGCACGATGTTGCGATGCACAAGCTCCGCCAAAAGTGGATG
>DATEHD010000253.1:0-3684 GCA_035279765.1 Candidatus Krumholzibacteriia bacterium
CCGCACGCTCGACGATCTTGCGGAGGTCGTCTCGCGCGTGCTCGCGGATGCGCTCGAGTGCGAGCGCACATCGGTCCGGATGCGTGGCGCGCGCAATCAGCCCTGGACCTTTGCGGCCTACGAGGGCGGCAGCCGCCCGGATGATAAATGGCGCGAAGAAGACGCGGAGCGTTTTGCCAAGCTCGAGAAGAAGCGCGCACCGTATCACCTGGCGCGCGTGGAGTTCGGCGCCAAAGCCAACGACCCGCAGCATCCGGTTCGTTCCGTGCTCGCGGTGCCGTTCAAGAGCGGCAGCGAGCTCGTCGCCGGCGTGATCGCATACGACAGGCGCGCGCAGAGTGCCGTGGAAGAAGCGGCCTTCTCCGCGCACGACGAGACCGTCATCGAGCAGGTGCTGGCGATGGCGTGGCCGGCAGCGCGCGCACTCGCCAGCGGCTCGACCGAACCCCGGCCGTCGTACGACGACATGATTGCCGGCAACAGCCAGCGCCTCGCGCGCATCATCGACGCGGAGATGTCGCGCGCCGAGCGCTATCACAATCCGTTCTCGCTCCTGGTCGTTCGCGTTCCCGCCATGTCAGAGCTGTTCGCCACCGACGAAGCGCGTGCGCTCAAGATCGCCGACGAGATCCGGCAGGGAATTCAGACGCGCACGCGCAAGAGCGACTACGGCTGCTGGATTCGTCGCGACGCGTATGCGGTGGCTTCACTGGAGGGCGCCAGTCGCATCCAGTTTCTGGTGTCACGCCTGGTGACCTATCTCCACAAGGACCTCTCCGAAGCGGGAGTTGACCACGCAGCGCGGGAGGTCCTGGTCGGCGTCGCTTCGTACCCGGGAACGGCCCGCACGCCCGATGCGCTGCTGGAGGAAGCCGAGCGCGGTCTCAAGTCTTACCTTCAGTCCTGAGTTGCGCGCCTGTCGGCGCGCTACCCACGTTATCCCCACAATTCTCTCCCGCCGGCCAACCTCTCGTTGCCGGTGCCACCGGGCGCGTGGTACTGTCTTCAACGCCCACTCAAACCAAAGCCATAAATGACTGTCATTCACACACTTCCAGACGACGTCGCGCGCCGCATTGCGGCCGGCGAAGTAGTCGAGCGGCCGGCTTCCGTAATCAAGGAGCTGTTCGAGAACGCTGTCGACGCCGGCGCCCGCTCCATCACTGTGATGACCGTGGGCGGCGGGGAATCGCTCATCGAAGTGCGCGACGACGGCTCCGGCATGAGCCGTGAGGACGTCGAGCTGGCGCCGCGCAATTTCTCCACCAGCAAGATCTCGGACGCGGATGACCTGGAGCGCATCGCCACCTATGGATTTCGCGGCGAAGCGCTGGCGAGCATTTCCGCGGTGTCGCGCTTCGAGCTCATCTCGAGCGACAACACCAAAGGTGAAGGCTGGCGCGTCCGCATTGAAGGGAAGGAAGCGATCGAGCGTGGACCGGCGCCGCAGGCACGCGGCACCACCGTGCGTGTGCAGGATCTTTTCTTCAACACGCCGGCGCGCAAACGCTTTCTCAAGTCCTCCATTACCGAGCGCAAGCGCATCCTGGAAACGATTCTGTCCTTCGCGCTGATTCTGCCCGACGTCGAGATTCATTACATCGACGACGGCCGCCACGTACTCGATCTGCTCCCGGCGCCGAGCTGGCGCGAGCGCATCGCCGCCGTGCTCGGCTCGACAACCATGCGCCAGATGGTGGAAGTCGAAGGGACGAGCGGAGCGATGCGCGTGCGCGGCTTCGTGAGCCTGCCCTCGCACACACGGGGCAACCGCTTCAGCCAGTTTTTCTTCGTCAACAACCGAGCGGTGCGCGAGCGCACGCTTGTGCACGCGCTGCAGGATTCGTATCGCAATGTGATCCCGTACAAGCGCTACCCGGTGGCCGTGCTCGCGGTGGAGATGCCCGCGGCCGATGTCGACGTGAACGTGCATCCGAGCAAGCTCGAAGTGCGCGTGCGCAACGAGCGCGAAGTGTTCGCCTCGCTTCGCGGGGCGGTAAAAAGAGCACTGACGTCGAAGAGCGAGGCAGCGCTTGCTGTGGGCGTGGGGCGGGGCGCGGTGGAAGCAGGGCCTGGTATCGCGGCTTCGCCGGACGCGGCATGGGAGGAACCAACCCAGGCCGCGATGTTCGCGGGCTCCGACGCCCGCATCCGCGACGCATTCACCGACTACCAGGCGCGGCGCGACGCGCGTGCCGACGAGAAGCGCGGCGAACCCGCGGCAGCGCAGATGAGCACGTGGCCGCCCGCGACGATCACTCCTCCCGGCGCCGAGCCGGTGAAGCGCGACGACGTGACGCCGACAGTGCCCACGGACGATGCGCTGTACTGGCAGTTCAACCAGACCTTCATTTTCATCCAGGTGCGCGGTGGCGTGGTCGTGATCGACCAGCACGCGGCGCACGAGCGCGTGATCTTCGACTGGAGCATGCGGCTGATGCAGGATGCGGCGCCGCCGTCGCAGCAGATCCTGTTCAGCATTCCCATCGAGCTTTCCCTGCGCGAGCTGGAAGTGTTCAAGACCTCGCGTACGGTATTCCAGAAACTCGGCTTCACGCTCGAGCCCTTCGGCGGCACCAGCATTCTCGTGCGGGGCTATCCGCAGGGCTTGAAGAACTGGGCGGATGGACACCTGCTGCGGCAGATCTTCGACGACATCCTCGCAGAGCGCGCGCCGGGCAACACGCTCAACGAGAAGTTGATTGCGAGCTATGCGTGTCGCAGCGCCATCAAGGCTGGCCAGCGTCTTTCGGTCGACGAAATGAAGCTCCTCGCCGACCAGCTCTTCGCGGTGGACAATCCGTATTCGTGCCCGCACGGACGTCCCACCATCTACCGGCTCTCCCTCGACGAAATCGGGCGCTGGTTCCACCGGCGTTAAGGCGCGCAGCTCGCGGTGTCGCATCCGCACGCAACGTTGCCGCCTGTCCGCGCCGTCGCCATCATGGGCGCCACGGCGACCGGGAAGTCACAGCTTGCCATCCAGCTCGCGGAAGAATTCGACGGCGAGATCGTGTCGATGGATTCGCGCCAGGCATATCGCGGGCTGAACATCGGCACGGGCAAAGTGAGCGACGAAGACCGCACCCGCGTTCCGCATCATCTGCTCGACTATCTCGACGTGAACGAGAGCGCCGGCGCGGGGCATCACATCGGCGTCGCGCGTGATCTGATTCGTGAAATCGCTGCGCGCAAGCACATGCCGTTCCTGGTGGGCGGCACCGGCCTCTACTTCCGCGCCTTGTTCGGCGGATTGGTGGATGTGTCGATTCCGCGCGAAGAGCTCGTGCGCCTTCGCGCCGGTTTTGAGGGACGCGACACCGGCGAGCTGCATGACGAGCTCGGCCGTCTCGACCCGGAGCGCGCCGCGGTGATCTCGGTGAATGACCGCGT
This sequence comes from Candidatus Krumholzibacteriia bacterium, assembly GCA_035279765.1. Lineage (GTDB taxonomy): Bacteria > Krumholzibacteriota > Krumholzibacteriia > WVZY01 > JAKEHA01 > JAKEHA01. The sequence goes on from DATEHD010000253.1 coordinate 3,394, forward strand.
GCGGATCACGCGCGCACTCGAGCTCATTACGCACACGTCCACGCCGGCCACTGAATTGTATGCGCGGCAGCGCAAGGCGCAGGACGACATGGTCTATTTGAAGCTCGTGCTCTCCATGCCGCGGGAGATTCTGCGCGAGCGCATTGCCCAGCGAACGAGTGAGCTCTTCAAGGCAGGCTGGATTGAGGAAGTGCGCACGCTTATGTCCCACGGTGTGGCGGCAAACTCACCCGGGATGAAGAGCCTCGGGTACGCCGAGATTGCGGATGCCCTTGCGGTGGGTGATGACCC
>DATEHD010000254.1:0-4896 GCA_035279765.1 Candidatus Krumholzibacteriia bacterium
GCAACTCATGCTATGATGACGGCCGAATTGCGCGCCTTCGGCGCGCCGTCAAGGAGGCTCCATGTCCGTTCAGCCCAAGCCCGTTGCTGAATCCGCCGAGACGTCCCTGCCCGAGAACGCATACACACCGCTCAAACCCGGCGAGGTGTACCGGCCCATGGTGCCGGCGAGTGCAACGCTGCCCGAAGCCACGTGGCGCAGCATTGGCTGGGGCACGTTCCTGTGCGTGATCTTCACCATCGCGTCGGTGTATTCGGGACTCAAGGTGGGGCAGGTGATGGAGGCCGCCATCCCGATTTCGATTCTCGCCATCGGCCTCGCGCGCGTGTACCGGCGTCGCTCGACAATCCTGGAGAACGTGATCATCACCGGCATCGGCGGCGTGTCGGGATCAGTCGTGGCCGGTGCGATCTTCACACTTCCGGCGCTCTACATTCTGCATCTCGATCCGCACCCGCTGCAGTCGACGCTTATCTGCACCGCCGGTGGATGCCTGGGCGTCCTGTTCCTGATTCCGCTGCGGCGTTATTTCGTGCGCGACATGCACGGCACGCTTCCGTACCCGGAAGCAACCGCGATCACCGAAGTCCTCGTCACGGGTGAGAAGGGCGGCTCGCAGGCCAAGCTTCTCTTGCAGGCGACGTTCCTCTCGGGCGTCTATGATTTCTTCGTGACCACGTTCCATGTGTGGAAAGAGACGGTGAACTTCCGCTTCCTTCCCGTGATGGAGAAGCTCGCCACCAATGCGCGCATCTCGCTCGGCTTCGACGCCACCACATTTATTCTCGGTCTCGGCTACGTGATGGGACTGCGCTCGTCGATGATCCTGTGCGCGGGCGGCGTGTTCTCCAATTTCGTCATCGTTCCGCTCGTATGGATGATCGGCAGCCATTTCCCGGACCTCGCCGTGCATCCCGGCAAAGTTCCCATCCCGCAGATGGAAGCCGCCGACATCTTCCGCAACTACGCGCGCTTCGTTGGCGTGGGCGCCATCGCCACCGCGGGCATCTTCGGCATCGTCAAATCGCTGCGCGTGGTGGCGAGTTCGCTCGGCGTGGCCATGCGCGCATTCCGCGGCAAGGAAGGCGCGTCGCTCGAGCGCACCGACCGCGACGTCTCCATCATGGCGATCCTGATCGGCGTTGTGCTGAGCACGGTCGCGGTCGCGGTTCTCCTCGGCTCGGCGCATGCCTCCGCGATTGTGGTGGTCCTGGGCGTGGTGCTGGTCCTCTTCTTCTCCTATTTCTTCACCTCGGTGGCGGCCTTGTGCATCGCGACCACGGCGCGCAATCCCGTCTCGGGCATGACCATGCTCACCATCATCGTGTCGTCGCTGGTCCTTCTCCAGTTTGGCGTCTCCGGCACCACCGGCATGTTCTTCGTGATGATGATCGCCGGGATGGTGTGCACGGCGCTCTCCGTGTCGGGACAGACAATCACCGATCTCAAGACTGGCTACTGGCTGGGCTCGACGCCGTGGCGGCAGGAACGCATGAAGTTCATCGGCGTACTGGCATCATGTCTCGCCGCGGCACTCACCATTGCACTGCTGGCGAAAGTGTTCCAGTTCGGCGAAGCGGCCGAGGGTGACACGCGCACCGTGCTGGAATCGCCGCAGGCCTCCATCATGAAAGAGCTCGTCCACAGCTTCATGAGCCGCGAACCGGTGGCGGTGATCCTGTTCGGCGCCGGCGCGATGGTGACGCTGGTGATGGAAATGCTCGGGGTGCCGGCGCTGATCTTTGCGCTCGGCATGTACCTGCCGCTGTATTTGAACACGCCCGCGCTGGTGGGTGGATTCCTGGCTTACGCCGTGGACAAGAAGGCCAACCGCACCGGCAAGCGTTCCATGCGCGAGCGCGGCATCGTGATTGCGTCGGGCTTGATGGCGGGTGGTGCACTGGGCGGCGTGATCGGTGCTGCGCTGCACATGGTGCCGGGCTTTACAGAGGACTGGATCAAGACGCCGTTCTACGAAAAAGACAACATCTCGCAGCCCGTGTCGATCCTCGGCTTTGCGCTGTTCGTTGGGTACGTGTGGTGGATGTCGCAGCGCACGCCGAAGTCGGCGTCATGATGAGCAGGAAAGGACGTCTTATCGGATGCGCCGTGCTGGCGTTGATCCTGGGAGGTTGTCATGACAACGAACCACCACGGCAGGAGCGCACGACCGCGCAGGACACCACGCGTATGAGCGGTCCTTCGATCACCGAAGTGCTCGCGCGCCTCACGCCCGAGCTCATGAAGATTCCCGGCGTGGTGGGAACCGCGCAGGGCGAGCAGGACGGACGTCCCGCCATCATCGTCTACGTCAAAGCCGAGACGGACTCGCTGGTGATGGCGGTGCCGTCGTCGCTGGAAGGATTTCCCGTGAAGCTGCAGGCGTCGGGTCCGATCGGATTGCACTGAGAATCTAGCGGCCGACGCTCGTCGAACCGCCCTCTTCTGTCTGCATGCCGCGGGCACGCGCGCTGGCCGCGGCGAGATAGCGCGCAATGGAGCCCGCCTGTTCGGACGTGATCTTCGCGTCCGCCGTCATGTACGCCACGTAGCCCTTCCATTCTTCCGGCGAATGTTCCGCCGGAATGTGGAGGTTGTGGCAACCCGAACACTTGTCGACGTAGAGCGCGCGCCCCTCTGCGAGCTGTGCCACCGTGGTGCCCGGCCACTCGCGCTGCGCCCACTCCGCATCCTGCGGGGTGGGATGATCGAGGGCCGCTGAACACGCGAGTACGGCGGCGACAGCCGCCGCCAGGGCAAGCACCGCAGTGGAGTACCGTCTGCGTTCCATCACAGATCCACTCCAAAAATCAGGCGCATTTCGAGTTTCGTCAGTTCAGAAGTAACCAGGCTGTGGCCGGCGTCTACTTCAGAACCCTTCAGCTTTGCCACCTGGGGCATGACTGTGAACGTGGCCCACCACGCCTCCGACGCGTAGCTCACCACGGGTCCCGCGAACAACACCGAGTGTTTGTAGTCTTCCTTGGAAATGCTCAGGTTGTGGTTGCGCACTTCGATTCCAACCGAGGTGGACGGCTTCACGAAGTACGTGCCCGCGAGGTCGAACTCGTATTTGAATTCGAGATTGGACTCGACGTCGTTGGTGCCGTCCCTGGGGATGAACTCCCATTCCGGTTCCACGGTGGCGTTGAACGCGCCCAGCCAGTTCCCGGCGCGCTTATCGACGATCACCTTGCCCTCCACTTCGACTTCGCTCGACGCCGCACTCAGCTCCAGGTAAAGCCCCAGCCCGAAGGGGTCCGCCACGCAGTCGCGCAGCTTGAGCTTCCACTCGCTGGAGATACCGTCGAAACCGGCGTCCGTCCCGAGGGTCGAATCGGCCATTTCGGTCGTGGCGTGCATGTTCAAATAAAGTGAAGTCTGCAAGCGGCCGGTCAATCCGATCTCGAACTCAATTCGCTGCTCAAAACTCGAGTAGTAGTCTTCCTTACCCGTGAGAAACGTGGTCTGGGGTTCCAGCTCCACGTGTCCGCGCGCGATCACGCCGGACTCCTGCGTGTATGTGAAGCGCCGCTCCGAGGCACTCGCGCCGTTGGCAAATGCGGCAATGCTGGCAGCAAGAAGCGCGAGAACGAAAAATTTGCGGGAACTCATGTTCGAATTTTCCTCCCGATCCGCCACACCAGTAGCGGAGACGACAAGTTAGTAGTGACTAACAATTGGGGTGAACAAAGGGGAACACACTCGCTGTCGCGAGTGTGTTTACCCCCAGTGGTCGTCGTGCCGGGAAAGAATGTTGGATGGGCCCAGCGTCAGGATGAAATCGAGCCAGCGATTCACGAATCGCATCGCGATCCTCCCGGGCCGGGGCACTCGTCGCAGCCGTCGCCGCGCTCGTAGCAGGCAAGCCAGTGTTCGAAGTGAGTGATAGTTTCGTTGGCGCCGCCTTTACACACGCGCAGGAACTCGAGGAACGAGCCGAGGCGCTCGAGCGTCACCGGGCTCACCACGTGCTCCAGGATGCAGGCGTCCTGCGCAGCGGTGTCGGGCGGGAGCTTCAGCACTTCGAGCAGGAACTTGTGGATGAGGTCGTTGCGACCCTTCACTTCGCGGGCGGTCTTCTTGCCGCGCGCGGTCAGCTGCACGTCGCCGTAACGATCGTGCGAGACCAGGCCGCGCATGCGCAGCGTCTCCAGCGCACCGGTTACCGACGGCATCTTCACGCCAAGGCGGTCCGCGATGGTCTTCACGCGCGGTTGGCTGCCCTCGTCGACGATCTGGTAGATCGTCTTCAAGTACATCTCCATGTTGGGAGTGAGTGGTTTGCTCGTGCTCATTGGGTCCCGGCGCAAAGTTTGGAGCGCCTAACTGATGGGCACGTTAGCAGGACGCGCGGAAGTTCGTCAAGTCTCCCAGGGGAAAAAATTTGCCAGCCTAAGTGCCCCGCTGTGTCGCCGCGACTGTCATGGGCTGGCGTAGCGTCAGAACGGGGCAATGCGCCCGGCGCACCACGGCTTCGGCTGTGCTGCCCATGAGCACGTGGGAAAGCCCGGTGCGGCCGTGGGTGCACATCACGAGGAGATCGGCATTCTGCTCGTTGGCGTACCGGACGATTCCCTCGACAGCGTTGCCGGTGATGACCGTGGCCTCGACGTCGAGGTCCGCCGGAACCTGTTCGCGAACGATCTTGTCCAGCGTGCGGCGCGCTTCCGCGAGGAGCGCATCGTCGACGGAATGCACGTCGATTCCGGCCCAGGAGACATCCGAGATGGGAACCGCCGGCTCATTGATGCACAGAACCTTGAGACGCGCGTCGAAACGCTCGGCCAGTCCGACGGCGTAGGGCAAGGCGCGCAGTGAATAGTCCGAGAGATCGGTGGGAACGACGATGACGTTGAAATTCAACATGGTCAGTCCTCCTTGCGGGGGCGCGGG
>DATEHD010000255.1:0-5750 GCA_035279765.1 Candidatus Krumholzibacteriia bacterium
CGATGGACGGCGTTTTGTTTTGAAATCTGACGTGAGCGCTTAAGCGGCCTTGGTGGCAGGCGCCAGGCGCGACTTCAGGCGGGCAGCACGGTTCTTCGAGATGATGCCCTTGGTGACCGCCCGGTCGAGCAACGACTGGAACGACGCATACTCGGCCGGACGCTTGCCGGTTTCGAGCTCGCGGTACTTGCGGACGGCAAGGCGCAGGCTGCTCATGGCAGCACGGTTGCGCGCGTTGCGCTTCTCGTCCTGCTTCAGTCGCTTCTCACACGATTTATGTTGTGGCATTCCAAAGTCCTCCTGCAATAATGACGGGTGAATTTACCAAACCGTAACGGGAGCCGTCAAGCGCCATGAGAACCACCATGGACGGGGCGGTGGATGCCTTTCTCCACTACCTCGTGATCGAAAAAGGCCTCCTCCCGAACACGATCCGGGCCTACGGGCGGGACCTGAACGCCCTGGCGGACACACTGGAAGAGCAGGGGATCACGGATCCGCGGCGCATCGGCCCGGACGCCCTCGAGCTGCATGCGGTGCGCCTGTCGAAGCGGGGACTGTCCGCCACGTCGCGGGCCCGCATGCTCTCCGCCATCCGTCATTTCCATCGTTTCCTCGAGCGCGAAGGCATGGGGTCGCACGACGCTGTCGAGCGGCTCGTGCGTCCGAAAATCGGGCGTCGCATGCCGAACGTGCTGACACTGGCCCAGGTGGAGTCGTTGCTCGAAACGCCCGATGCGGGGACGGCGCTGGGTCTGCGCGACCGGGCGATGCTCGAACTTGCGTACGGAGCGGGCCTGCGCGTGAGCGAGCTATGCGGGCTCAAGGTGGACCAGCTCATGTTGAAGCAGGAGATTGTTTCGATCACGGGAAAGGGCGGCAAGCAGCGCGTGGTTCCGTTTGGGCGCGCAGCTTCGAAGGCCCTCGCGGCGTACCTCGACCACGGACGACCGTTCCTGCTGAATGGACGGCTCTCGCCGTTCGTGTTTGTGAATGTGCGCGGCGGCGGGATTTCGCGCGTGGGATTTTTCAAGCGTTTGAAAGAGCACGCGGCCGCTGCCGGGATCGCCCGTAAAGTGAGTCCGCACGTCTTGCGGCATTCATTCGCCACCCATCTGCTCGAAGGCGGCGCGGACCTGCGCCTGGTCCAGGAGCTTCTCGGACACGCCGACATTGCGACCACGCAGGTTTATACACACGTGGACATGAAGCACATCCTGGAGGCGCACCGAGCGTTTCATCCGCGCGGGAGATAACGTCCACGGATAACGATGAGACCGTCGAGTCGCTGCGTGGGGAGCGCCGAGCCATTCCTTGACGCCTCAGGAACTGCCGCATAGAATGCGGCAAAACGCCGTGTCACGTCGCGGCTTGGAGCTTATTTGACCCCCTCGAAAAAGATCATCCTGAGCGGCAACCGGCCCACCGGGCGCCTCCACCTGGGCAACTATACAGGCGCTCTGGAGAACTGGGTGGCGTTGCAAAAGGACTACCTCTGCTACTTCATGGTGGCAGACTGGCATGTGTTGACCACGGACTATGAGCACACGTCGCTCATTCCGGAAAACACGCACGAGATGGTCCTCGACTGGGTGAGTGCGGGCCTGGACCCCACGACGAGCACGATCTTCGTGCAGTCGCACGTCAAGGAGCATGCGGAGCTCTACCTGCTGCTGGCCATGCTCGTCAGCACGGCGCGACTCGAGCGCAACCCGACGCTCAAGGAGCAGGTGCGCGACCTGCAAATGGACCAGGGGGAAGAAGGACTCGCCTATGGACACCTGGGATACCCGGTGTTGCAGGCGGCCGACATCCTGATGTACCGCGCGCACGCGGTGCCTGTCGGTGAGGACCAGTTGCCGCACATCGAAATCACGCGCGAGCTGGTTCGAAAATTCAACCGTCTCTACGGCGAGGTGTTCCCGGAGCCGGAAGGTTTGCTCACCAAGTTTGCGCGTTTTCCGGGGCTGGATGGCCGGCGCATGAGCAAATCGCTCGGGAATACCATCGAGATCGCCGACTCGCCCGAGGAGATCGAAAAGAAGATCATGACGGCGTTCACCGATCCGGAGCGCAAACGCCGCAGTGATCCGGGCCGCCCCGAGGTGTGCCTCATCTATACTTATTGGACGAAGTTTGGAAGCGCGGACGAGGCCAAGCTGACCTACGAAGAATGCACCACGGCCAAACGCGGTTGCGTGGAGTGCAAGCGCGCCGCGGGCGCTGCGATCGCAAAGTTCCTGGCGCCGCTGCGCGAAAAGCGCGCCGCCCTGGAGGCCAAACCCGGTGCTGTCGAAGAGATCATTCGCGACGGTGACGAGCGCGCGCGCCAGGCGGCGGAAGAGACCATGACCCTGGTTCGGGAGAAGATGCACATTGGCTGAGCGTCCGGCACACTTCACGACAGAGCTGGAAGGGATTCGTGCGCCGCTCGGGGTCATTCTCTACCTCATCCGTCGCGACAATCTCGACATCTACGACATTCCCATCGCGAAGATCACGCGCGAGTACCTCGACTACTTGAACGCGATGGAGACCATGCAGATCGAGCTGGCCGGGGACTTCTTCGTGCTCGCGGCAACGCTCATGCGCATCAAGGTCCAGATGCTGCTGCGCAAGGACGACGACACCGACGAGGATCCGCGCCAGGAGCTCGTCCGCTCGCTGCTCGAGTACCGCAAGATGGTGGAAGCCGCGCGTGGCCTGCGCGAGATGGAAGAGCACCGGCAGACCATTTTCCTCCGCCCGCCCGGCCTGGAGGACAAGACGCAGATGGTGGAGCCCGAGCTCGACCTGAATCTCTACCACCTGATGAAGGCGTTCCAGGAAGTGATGACGCAGTTCGAGGGCGCGCCCGTGCGCGAAGTCGAGCTGGAGTCGTTCACCATCGAAGAGAAAATCGACGTCGTGCGCGGCGCGCTGGGTGCGCGCGAACCGATGCTGTTCAGCGATCTGTTCGCGGAGAGCCGGAGCCGCCTCGAGCTCATCGTCACCTTGATGGCCGTGCTGGAGCTGCTCAAGCACGGACAGGCGCGCGTCGAGCAGGAAGCGTCGTTCGGCCCGATCTGGATCTACCGCGGCGCCAACTTTGGCCGCGACATGGGCGAGGTCGACTGGACCGCGGAGCCCGGCGTGCCGCCGGAGATGAGCGCGCCCTTTGTCGATCAGAATGACGACGGCGATCTTTCCATGCACGCACCCGACGACGACATCGCATTGCACGATACAACTTCCGCCGAGGGCGGACTGGACGAACATGGAGAATCCGAACCTCGATAATATCGTACTGGCGCTCCTGTTCGCGTCCGACGAGCCGCTTTCCGCGCGCAAGATCGCGGCGCTCATCGAGGACGTGACCACGGCGGACGTCAAGCAGGCCATCGAAACGTGGAATGCTCGCGCCAACGCGGAGGCGTGGAGCATCGGCATCGAGCAGGTGGCGGGCGGCTATCGCCTGGCCACGCGGCCGGATTACGCTCCCTATGTCTCGCGACTCTACGCCGGTCGGCGCAAGTTCCGGCTTTCGCGCGCGGGACTCGAGACGCTCGCCATCATTGCGTACAAGCAGCCGATCACGCGCGCCGAGATCGAATCGATTCGCGGCGTGGGCAGCGGCAGCGTGGTGGCCAACCTGATGGAGCGCTCGCTGGTGGAGATCGTCGGCAAGGCGAAAGTGCTGGGCGCGCCGTTTCTCTACGGCACCACCCAGGACTTTCTCGAGTATCTCGGTCTCAATTCATTGAAGGATCTTCCGAGCATGGAAGACCTGGAAGCGCTGCTGGCGAAAGAGGCGAGCGCCGAGATTGCGATGGACGGCGACGGGCCCGCCGAGACGCTGGGCGGCGACGCACTCGTCGAGCGTATCGTGGCCGAGACCGGCATCGAGGAAGAAGAACGCAGCGAGCTCGCGGACGACAAGATGGAAGAAGCCGCGCCGGTCGCGAGCGCGGCTCGCCTTGGGCCTCATATCCAGGAACCGATGAACCGGCCGCTTACCGGCGCCATCCAGGCCGCGGACGAGGCGGACGACGAGGATGCGTCCGACGCAGCCGCCGAAGACGAGAACGATGACACTCACCCGTAACGACGCCGGCATCCGCCTCAACCAGTACCTCGGACAGCTCGGTGTGGCATCGCGGCGCGGTGCCGACCGGATCATCGCCGAGGGGCGCGTCAGGATCGACGGCAAGATCGTGCGCGAGCTCGGGACACGCATCGTACCCGCGGAGCACACAGTCACCGTCGATGGGAAGGCGGTCGCGCGACCGGTAAGGCGCCTCGTGTTTCTGATGCACAAGCCCAAAGGTTACGTGAGTACGGTGTCCGATGAGGAAGGGCGTCCCACCGTGATGGATCTCATGCGATCCGTGGCGCGCAAACAGCGACTGTTCCCGGTCGGCCGTCTCGACTTCAACACCACCGGCGCACTCCTCATCACCAACGACGGCGAACTGTGTTACCGGCTCACGCACCCGCGCTTCGGGATTGCGCGCGTCTACCAGGTGCGCGTGCGGGGCGACGTGAGCAATGCACAGCTGCACCGGCTCATGCGGCTGGCGCAGGAAGGCGTGCGCGACCGTGAGCAGCCGCGCGCCACGCACCCCGCGGTCGAGGTTGTGAAGCAGCTCCAGAAGGAAGCCATCCTCAAGGTGACACTGCTCGAAGGCCGCAACCGCCAGGTGCGCCTGATGTGCGAAGAGGTGGGGCTGCACGTCGTGGCACTCAAGCGCTTGAGCTTCGGTCCGGTGTCGATTCGCAAGCTCCCGGTCGGCGGCATCCGCCCCCTGGAGCGGCGCGAGCTCGACCGCCTCGATGCGATGACGAAAAAGGGGAGCACGAAGTGAACATCGACAAGATCGTGCGTCCCGGTGTGCGGCAGATCCAGCGCTATGAGCCCGGTGAAGACCATCCCGGCTGCATCAAGCTTTCGTCCAACGAGAATCCGCGTCCGCCCCATCCGGGCATTGTCGAGGCCGTGATCGCGGCCATGCTGCAATCCAATCGCTATCCCGAGTCCGGTGTGCCGGATCTCACACGCGCGCTCGCGAGCCACCACGGAATTCCCGATGACGAAGTGATGGTGGGGCACGGATCCAACGAGATCATCGACCTCCTGGTGCGCGCGTGCGCGGGCACGGGCGACAACGTGATTTTTCCCGTGCCCAGTTTCATCGTGTATCACCTGATCGCCCAGGTGTGTGGTTGCGACGGCATCGGAGTTCACTGCCGCGACTACCGCTTGGATCTCCCGGCCATGCGCAAGGCGGTCAACGACCGCACACGCGCGATCTTTCTGTGCAATCCCAACAACCCGACGTCGACATATGTAAATGAGGCCGAAGTGCGCGCCTTCCTGCGCGATCTTCCGCCCGACCTGTTCGTGGTGATGGACGAGGCGTACATCGATTACGTCGATGCCAGGGACTGTCCCGATTCGATGCAGTTGCGCGGTGAGTATCCCAATCTCGTCATCCTGCGCACCTTCTCCAAGTTTTTCGCGGTTGCCGGTGTTCGCGTCGGCTACTGCATGGCACACCGCGATGTGGTCGACGTGCTCCATCGTGTGCGCCAGCCCTTCAACGTTTCGCGGCTCGCGGAAGCGGCCGGGCTCGCTGCCCTCGAGTTCATGCCCGAGATTGCGCCGCTCGCCAAAGAGACGATCGCCGAACGCGAGCGCGTGCGCGGGCACGGGCGACAACGTGATTTTTCCCGTGCCCAGTTTCATCGTGTATCACCTGATCGCCCAGGTG
>DATEHD010000256.1:0-5179 GCA_035279765.1 Candidatus Krumholzibacteriia bacterium
TGAGGAGTTGTTGGATCATCGGGACCACCGCCAAGGCGACCTTGGAGTTGTTACGAAGCCGACAGTTAACAAGGATATCAACAACGGACGCCGTTGTCGACTAAGCGAGCTGCCGTATACTCAGAGTGGACGACGTTAGAATCTGACCGGAGTTTGCCGGGGATATTGACGCGTTGCGAAGCGATAGAAAAAGAATGGCTCCCCGGGTAGGACTCGAACCTACAACCCTGCGGTTACGAGGGTTCCTTTCGTTGCCGAAAGGCTCGGACTATCTCATCACCCGCACTTGGGAGTGGGAGGGTGTCGGGCGCTGTCGGGGCTTATCGGTTGAGATCCTCATCCCCTAGTCTCTGCACGTTCCCGCCTACTTCACTTCTCATTCGGCGAGCTTCGCTCAGGATTGCCCGCGCACGTGGAGTGCCGCGGGTTTCCCTGAATTCACCCGATTTTTCACCGGCGGTTTCCCGCCGGAGCTGCATTGCTACAGCCGCATGCTCTACCATTGAGCTACCGAGGAACCAGACCGACAGAATAGCGGGCCAGCCCGTTGATGTCAATGGCGTTACCCTGTCGCGCCATCGACCGGACCAGCCGATCCGGACGCGGCGCGCCGGACTCGCCGCCGCTGCTCAGGCGACATTCACTGGTCGCTTTACATCGTGAACACCCGGCGCTTTACACCGCCGCCATGCGACAGGTATGATCGGCCTGTCGCATTGATCTTTTCGTCCCCTGGAGGCGAACCGCGAAAACGGTCGCTCTTGCTGCCACCCTGCTCCTGTTCGCGGTTCCCGCGTTCCCCCAAACCTTTGTCCTGGATGCCACGTCCAATTGCCCCGATCTGACCGAGGGCTTCAGCACGCATTTGAGCAAGGGGACCTACTTCATCGAATATGTCTCGGGAGCGTGGTCGCCCATCCCGACGGACGACATTTACGGCGGATATGCGTGGGAATCGAGGATCTACCTCTACGTCTATGCGACCGCGCAGAACGGCACGTTCGGGTCCCCGGAGCTGCCGGGTTACTATCAGTCGCAGGAGGAGGCGGAGGCCGCCGCGCAGGGAATCTACACGCTGATCATTCCCACCAATACGGTCGTATCCTTCTGGTTGCACGAAGTCGTCAATCCGTTCAACGATTGCAGTGACAACCGTGGCTCGGTGACGCTGCGGTTCGTCTCGCCGCTGGCAACACAGCCCACCACCTGGGGCAGGATCAAGTCGCTCTACCGGTAGAGGAAACTACAGCCCGGGCTTCAGGAGGCGTATCCCTTCGAAAATAAGGGCCGCCAGAATCGCGGAAGCCGGAATCGTCAACAGCCACGCCCACACAATGCGCGTGGCAACTCCCCATTTGACGCTGCTGAGCTTGGTCGTCGCGCCCACGCCGATGATCGCACCCGTAATGGTGTGAGTGGTGGAAACAGGAATGCCGGAGCTCGTGGCCAGAAACAGTGTCGCCGCACCGGCGGTTTCCGCACAAAATCCGCCCACCGGCTTGAGTTTGGTGATCTTCATCCCCATGGTGCGCACGATGCGCCACCCGCCCAGCGCGGTTCCCAATGCCATCGCGGCGTGACAACTCAGAATGATCCACACGGTCCGGTGATCGAACACGTTGAGCTGGACGTCGGGCGCGAGGTGTCCTGAAGCAACGAGCAACGCCACGATGATACCCATGGTCTTCTGCGCGTCGTTGCCGCCATGTCCGAGGGAGTATGCCGCAGCGGACAAAAGCTGACCGCGCCGGAAGAGTTTATCGACGGCGAGCGGGCGCCACTTTCGAAATAGCCAGTACACGCCCACCATCAGCACATAGGCAAACGCGAAGCCCATCAGCGGCGCGAGCGGGATGAACTTCACCGTGGTGATGATCTTCTCCCAGCGCAGCACCCCCCATCCGGCGTGTGCCACACCGGCGCCGGCAAACGCGCCGATCAGCGCGTGGGATGAGCTTGTCGGCAAGCCGAAATACCACGTGATGAGATCCCAGATGATGGCGCCGAGCAGTCCCGCCAGCACGACATAGACGTAGACGTTGTCCCCCGGGGTGACCTTGACGATCTTGGAGACCGTGTCGGCTACCTTGGGAGCAAACACGAACATGGCGACAAAATTGAAGAACGCGGCCCATATAACGGCCGTGCGCGGTGAGAGCACGCGTGTGGACACCACCGTGGCGATGGAGTTGGCAGAATCGTGGAAGCCGTTGATGACGTCGAAGGCGAGCGCAATTACCACGACGCCGATGACCAGGGCGAGCTCGTTGCTCATCGGCTATGCGTTCTCCATGACGACGCCTTCGATGGCGTTGGCCACATCCTCGCACGCGTCGGTGACGTTCTCGAGCGCCTGGAAGATCTGGTTCCACTTGATGACGACGATGGGATCCTTCTCCTCGCGGAACAACCGCGCCACCGAGTTGGCCTTGATGCGGTCGGCCTGGTTCTCGAGCTCGTTGATACGTACGCACTCGCCCAGGATGCCTGTCGCGTTGCGCATGTTGCGCAGTCCCTTCACCGCGCGCTCCACTGCTTCGGTCGCTTTGTGCAGCACCATCACCGCTTCGCCGACGGTCTCGGGAACGTGCGTGATCTCGAACAACTGCATCTGTCTCGCCACGGCGTCGATGTAGTCGGTGATGTCGTCGAGCTTGGAGGCGATGCGGTGAATGTCGTTGCGGTCGATGGGAGTGATGAACGTCTTGTGCAGGGTCTCCATGCAGTTGTGCGTCACCTCATCGGCCTGGTGCTCGAGAGTCTTGATGCGCCGCGCGATCTCGTCGAGATTGGCGCCGTCGCGCGAAAGCTTGGCCAGCTCGGCCCCCGCTTCCACGGTGAGGGCGGCGTGCTGCTCGAAGAAATCGAAGAAGTTGGTCTGTCGTGGGAGGAGTCGCGATAGCATGGTCGTGCCTCCGGGCAGAATCAGGTTCGTTAGGATTGAATCGTGGCGACCGGTGACGTGAAGTGCGCTCAGGCTACACTGCGGGGCGGAATTCGGTCAACCAAGCGCGGACCCGGTTTCGGCAGGTGACAACACGGTAAAAAAAAGCGGGTCAACTACCGGTTGGCGTTGACCCGCTCGAGAGTCAGTGAGCATGGCCGCAATTACGCCCACCGACTGCAACTTAGGACTCCGGTTTGGAGTCGACCTACGCCGGTAATATACCTACTTCGGAGTCTTTTGTCTTTACATTTCTGCAGCGGCCGGGGTAATTTGTAACTGCCATTCTTTACAGTAGATGCTCGATCGGCAATAATGGCGGCCATCCCCCGTCGCTTCGCAGCGTTGGCGCTGCACCCAGGCCCGGACACCCCGGGGAGAGAAGGAGAACATGAGACACTGCGTTAATGGATTGATGGTCACCGCCCTGGCCGCGCTCGCGCTTGCCGCCGGCGGCTGCGCCAAGAAGGCTCCGAAGCAGGAAGCGAGCATGGAAATGCCGTTCAAGCACATGGCCGTCGATACGCTGAAAACCCAGATCGCGCGCTTCGCTCCCGTCGAGATCACCTACGACGAAAGCATTCTCTCCGCGTCCGAGAAGGATGCGCTCGCGAAGCTCGCTCAGGTGGCCAGGATCACCGACGAGCTCTATCTACGCCAGGTGTGGACCGGAAGCATCGCCATGCGCAACGAGCTCATGAAACTGTCGGAGACGGAAGGACCGGATCAGCCGCTCGCCAGGGACATGTATCGTTTCTTCGAGATCAACGCGGGTCCGTGGATGCGTCTCGAGAACAACCGCCCGTTCATCGGCGAAATGAAAAAGCCCGACGGCGCCGGTTTCTACCCCGAAGACATGACCAAGCAGGAGTTCGAGTCGTTCGTCGCGGCGCATCCCGATCAGAAGGAAGCGCTCACCGGGTATTTCACGCGCATCGAGCGCGCGCCGGATGGCGGACTCAAAGCGGTCCCCTACAGCGAAGCGTACAGTGATCTGCTTCCGCAGATGGCGAAGCTCATGAACGAGGCTGCGGATCTGCTCACGTCGGAGAAAGCAAAGAAAGAGCTCGGCAAGGGCGTCGACTACACGACGCTGGCGAAGTTCCTCCACAGCCGCGCGGCGGCGTTCTCGTCGAATGATTATTTCCAGAGCGACATGGACTGGATGGACATCAAGGACAACATCATCGACGTGACCATCGGTCCCTACGAAGTGTACGAGGACAATCTGTTCAATTATAAAGCGGCATTCGAGACGGTGATTGCCATCCGCAATCCGGCCGACAGCCAGAAGCTCGAACAGTTGAAGAGCTTCCTTCCGGCGATGGAGCGCAATCTCCCCATTCCCAACGAATACAAGAACCCGCGCCGCGGCACCGATTCGCCCGTCGCGGTGATCGATGTGGTGAGCGCGGGCGGCGACATCAAGGCCGGCGTGCACGCGGTGGCGTACAACCTGCCCAACGACGAACGCGTGCGCGAGGCCAAGGGCTCCAAGAAAGTCATGCTGAAGAACATCTCGCGCGCGAAGTACGACAAGATCCTGATTCCGATTGCGAACATCGTGCTGGATCCCGCGCTGATGGAGCACATCGACTTTGAGAGCTTCTTCAACCAGTCGCTGATGCACGAGCTGGCGCACGGCCTCGGCCCCGGCACGATCACGCTCGCGGACGGCACCAAGACCACGGTGAACCAGGCGCTGAAGACGCTCTTCTCGCCCATCGAGGAGTGCAAGGCCGACGTGATGGGGCTCTACAACAATCAGTACCTGCTCAAGGAGAGCGTGATCACCAAAGAGCAGATCGAACGGCAGTACGTGGTGTTTCTGCCCGGGCTTTTCCGCTCGGTTCGCTTTGGACTGCACGAGGCGCACGGCAAGGGCAACATGATCCAATACAATTGGTTCACGGATCACGGCGCCATTACGCTGAACGAAACCACCGATCGCTACACGGTCGACTTCGACAAGATGGCCGAAGCGGCGACGTCGCTCACGCGCGAGCTGTGCCTGCTCGAGGCGAAGGGTGACTACAACGCCGCGGCTGCGTTCGTCGACAAGTGGGGCAACGTACCGCCCGAGGTCGAGCGAATGGTGGCCAAGCTTTCGTCGATTCCGTCCGACATCGCGCCCAACTACAACGCGCACTTCACCAGCGGGAGCGCAAACTAGGCTGTGACGATGCGGCGGTCAACTCACCCGTGACCACACCGCGGCCGAAGAAGAAAGCGTCC
>DATEHD010000257.1:0-12137 GCA_035279765.1 Candidatus Krumholzibacteriia bacterium
GTACTTGAGATAGTCCTTAGCCAGGTTAGCGGTCCACTCCGGATTGATGCCTGGCTCCAGCTTGACGGTGGTTGGTTTTGGAGGCCCATCGCTTCCGAACATGGTGCCGAAGAGCCACGCCATCGCGATCGGTGCGACCAGCGACCAGATCAGCGACTCACGGTCTTTGAAGGCGAGCGTGAGCTCGAGCTTTGCAATCTTCCACCAGTGGCCGCGCATCTAGAGGACCCTCTTTCGGCCGAGGACGGTCCCCACGACGAAGAAGGCGATGCAAGTCGCGAGAATGACAGGTACCGAGACTCCCAACGGGCGACCGGTGAGGCTGTGCGTCAGCGCCAGGTTGATCATCCCCGTCGGAATGAGTTTGGTGATGGCCTGGAATCCTGCCGGCGTGAAGTCGAGCGGGAAGAAGCCGCCGCCAAGCAACGACAGAAACACCATCGAGATGGAGCTGATCGCTGATGTTGCCCGCGTCGAGCTCGACAGCGAGTACACGATCCCGTTCCAGCCGGAGACGAAGAGCGCGAGAGCGAAAATCATGAGGACGGCGGTACCGAGGCCGTGCGGCGGAATGCGCCAGATGAGCCCACCCAGCGTCCCGGCCGCGATGCCCACCACGAATGCGAACGACGCCGTGTACAGGCGCTGCTGGATGGCCACCGACCACGGCGTGATGGGCGCGGTGACGAAACGGCGCGTCACATGGTTGGCGCGATCACGAAGGAAGCGTCCCTCGAGATTGAGGGCGACCGAGAGCAGGCCGAACATGATCAGGCCGGGGAAGAACATCGCGGCGAGATTGAAATCGTTGGACTCGGTGTCCTTTTCCTTCTCGATAATGGTGACGTCGATGTTGCGGAGCGCCTTG
Organism: Candidatus Krumholzibacteriia bacterium; assembly: GCA_035279765.1. Lineage (GTDB taxonomy): Bacteria > Krumholzibacteriota > Krumholzibacteriia > WVZY01 > JAKEHA01 > JAKEHA01. Next base: position 869 of record DATEHD010000257.1, read on the forward strand.
AGCCCGCCCATGTTCTTGCCGATTCCGTAGAACGACTCCGAGATTTTGCCAATCTCCTCGACGGTTGGGGTTTGATCCATTCTGTTGATCTGCGCCATCGGCTGCTGGAACTGTCCGAGCAGGCCGTCGCCGATCACCGTCAGCGAGCGCACGATCCCTTCGGCAATCTGGGGGCCAATGTAATGACGCGGATTCTTGTAGAGCGTGAGATTCTGCGGCTCCATCTTGAGCAATCGCTCGCCGAAGCCATCCGGAATTACGAGCGCGGCCGACGCCGTCTCTTTCTTGAACATCTCGTCGACCGCGTCCATGTCCTTCGCGTCGACGAGCGTGAGCATCTTTGCCGTCGGGCCCTGGTTGAGCGCGCTCTTCACAAGCTTGGACACGAACGAGCTGTCCTGGTCCACGATGGCCATGGTGGTCTTGGGCGGGCCCGAGTTCTGGTTGCCGAACACCATGGTGTAGATGGCCATGAAGACGAACGGCACCGCGAGCCAGATGAACACCGAGCCCGGCCGGCGCAGCACACGCTGCCAGTACATGCGGAAGAGAGGCATGGGCTACGCAGCCTCCACGAGGGTTCCGGCCTCGCCGGCCACGATGCGCGCGATTTCCTCGAGCGACCCGATGCACGCGCGTTTGCCAGTCTCTTCCGTGAACGCGATGGCGGCTTCGACTTTGGGGCCCATGGAGCCGCCGGCGAAGCGCAGTGCGCGTAACTCGTCCGGCGTGGTGGCGCGCAACATTCGGTGTTTCGAGGTACCCCAATCCGCAAACACGCCGGGCACATCGGTGGCCATGACGAACAGATCGGCGCCGACTTCGCGCGCCAGCACGGCGCTCGCGCGATCTTTGTCGATCACGACATCCGCACCCATGAGCGTCCGGTCCGGACCGTACATGGTCGGGATCCCACCACCACCGGCACACACGACAATCGTGTTCTTTTCAAGCAACCATCGAATCGGCCGTATCTCGAAAATCCTCTTGGGAAGCGGAGAAGGAACGACGCGGCGCCATCCGTTTCCGTCGGGGCCAACCGACCACCCGCGTTCTTTCGCGACGCGTTGCGCTTCTTCCTGCGTGTACATCGGTCCGATCGGTTTGCTCGGACTGGCGAACGCGGGGTCTTTGGGGTCGACTTCCACCATGGTGAGCATGGTGGCGAAGGGACGCTCGAAGGGCACGAGATTGCCGAGCTCCTGTTCGATCATGTAGCCGAGCATGCCCTCGGTTTCGGCGCCGAGCACGTCGAGCGGCGCGTGCTGTCCGCTCTGCGCCGCCTGCAGCGCGAGCATGCCCACTTGCGGGCCGTTGCCGTGCGAGATGATGAGATCGTTGTCGGCCGCGAGCGGAGCAATGGAACGACAGGCTGCGCGCACATTGCGGCGCTGGTTCTCCATGGTGGGAGCTTCACCGCGCCGCAGAATGGCGTTGCCGCCCAGCGCAATAACGATGCGACGCCGGGCCATGCGTCTTATTCGCCCAGCGTGGCGACCAGAATGGCCTTGATGGTGTGCAGGCGATTCTCGGACTGGTCGAAGACGATCGACGCGGGCGACTCGAACACGTCCTCCGTCACTTCCATGCCGTCGAGCTTGAAGCGCGCGTAGATATCCTGGCCGATCTTGGTACCGCGGTTGTGAAACGCCGGCAGACAGTGCAGGAACTTGGCATTGGGATTTCCCGTGAGCTCCATCGTGCGCTTGTTGACCTGGTACGCCCGGAGCAGCCGGATGCGCTCGTCCCACTTGGAATCAGGCTCGCCCATCGAAACCCACACGTCGGTGTAGAGGAAGTCTGCGTTCTTTACACCGGTGGCGACATCCTCGGTGATGGTGATGCGCGCACCGCTTTTCTTCGCCACCGCCTGGCACTGCTCGATCAACGCCTTGTCCGGCCAGCACGACTTCGGCGCCGCGAGACGCACGTCCATTCCCAGCACCGCTCCACCGGCGAGAAGCGAGTTGCCCATGTTGTTGCGCGCATCGCCGAGATAGCAGAAGGCAATCTTCTCGAGCGGCTTGTCGCAGTGCTCGACCATGGTCAACACGTCGGCGAGCACCTGCGTGGGATGAAACTCATCGGTGAGTCCGTTGTAGACGGGAACGCCGGCGTACTGCGCGAGCTCTTCCACGATCTCCTGTCCGTAGCCGCGGTACTCGATGGCGTCGTACATCCGTCCCAACACGCGCGCCGTGTCCTTCATCGTCTCCTTGAGCCCGATCTGCGAGCCGCTGGGGCCGAGATAGGTGACGTTCGCGCCCTGGTCGAATGCCGCCACTTCGAACGCACAGCGTGTGCGCGTCGACGTCTTCTCGAAGATGAGCGCAATGTTGCGCCCGGTGAGGCGCTGCTTCTCGCGGCGTGATTTCTTCTCCGCCTTCAACTGCTTCGAGAGATCGAGAAGAAAGAGCAGCTCTTCTTTCGAGAAATCGAGATCCTTCAGGAAATGTTTTCCACGCAGGTCGACCATATGACTTCCTTGCCGGTTCAAATGGGATCGCGCAGGAGCGGGCACGTCATGCAGTGACCGCCGCCACGGCCGCGGCCCAGCTCGGAGCCGTCGATCGTGAGCACGCGGATGCCCGCCTTGCGCAGCTTCTTGTTTGTGTATTCGTTCTTGGCGTAGCCGATCACGACGCCGGGTTCGATGGCAACCAGGTTGTTGCCGTCATCCCACTGCTCGCGCTCGGCCTGGTACTCGTCGCCGCCGGTATTGATGATGCGAAGCTTTTCCACCTTGAGCGCATCGGCCACGGCGTCGAGAAAACTCGTTTCCTCGCTCAGCTCGAGCTGTCCGGCCTTGTCGCTCGGGCGCAGGCTGTAGGTGCGGATCTGCGAGGCCACCTTCGGATACACGGTGACCGCATCACGGTCCACCATGGTAAAAATCGTATCCAGGTGCATGTGCGCGCGGTCTTTCGTCATCACGCACGCGATCACGCGATCGACGGCCTTGTGACGGAAGAGTGACTGCGCCAGGCGTTCCACCATCTGCGCGGTGGTGCGCTCGCCGATCCCCACCAGCACCGTGCGGTTGCCGATAGGCATCACGTCGCCGCCCTCGAGCGATGCGCGTCCCCAGTCTTCCTGGACAAAGCGGCCCTGTTCGTCCTGGTCCGGATACCAGAACTCGAAGTCGGCGTCGGCGAACATGGGATGCCAGTTGTAGATGGCGGCCGCGTGCACCACTTCGAGCTGGCGTGCCTCGTAGAACATGGGATTCAAGGTGACGCCGTTGTAGATCCACGACGACGAGTCGCGCGTAAAGATGGAGTTGGGCAGCGGCGGCAGCACGAAATCGACGTGATCCATCGTGACCAGTGTCAGCGAATGCCTCTTCAAGAGCGAGTCGTCGATCTCCTGGCGGCCGAGTCCGCCGATAAGCATGGTCGCGAGCCGGCGCGCGTCCATTTCCAGGAGGTAGGAGCGAAAATCCTTCACCAGGGAAGCGCCCACGGTGAGGCGCGTCACCGTCTTGTCGATGACGAAAACGCGCGCCTCCGAGATCTTCAGCACGTCGGTGAGCAGGTCGTCGAGGTAGAAAACCTCCACGCCGCGCTTCTCGAGGTGGCGCGTGAATTTGTCGTGCTCGCCGCGCGCCTTGCGCACCCACAGCACGTCGTCGAACAGGAGTTCTTCGCGGTTGGTCGGAGTCAGCCGGCGCAGACTCAGGTCCGGACGGTGCACGAGCACCTTGCGAAGCTTTCCGACTTCGGAATCGACCCCAAACTCGCGCATATTATTCCCGCAGCTCGCGTCCGGTGAGGCGAATGAAAAGGCTCTCGAGTGACGGCGGCTTGATGGTGACTTCGCGCACATCGCCCAGCGACGCTGCCACTTCCAGCAGGCGCCCGGAGAGGCCCGCGCCCGACGGCGCCGCCACCACCACTTCCTCGGGCGAATCCAGCATGACCTCGGCGCCGTTCACGTCGCGCAGTGCCGCGCGCAGCTTTTCGCGCTCGAAACCACCGCGCAGGCTGAAGAGCTGCACGTCCTCGACTTCGCGGCGCAGATCCTCCAGCGTGCCTTCCTTGATGATGTGCCCGTGATCGATGATGCCGATGCGGTTGCACAGGCGCTCGGCTTCTTCGAGATGATGCGTGGTGAGCAGCACCGCGGTTCCGCCCTTCGCAATCTCGCTGATTTTTTCGAGCAGGAGCAGACGCGTTTGCGGATCGAGACCGGTGGTGGGCTCGTCGAGAATCAGGGCCTTGGGCTGGTGCAGAATGCCGAGCACGAGGGTCAGGCGGCGCAGCATGCCGCCGGAAAGCGCACTCGCCGGCTTGTTGACGTGATCGGACAGCTCCATCCAGTTGAGGAGCGTGCGCGAACGCTCGCGCAGTGTGGCGTGATCAACGCCGTAGAGCGATCCGAAGAACATGCAGTTCGCCATCGACGAGAGCTCCTCGATGACGATCGACTGCTGCGGCACGACTCCCAGGATGCGCTTGGCGTCGAGCGGATTCGTGCTGATATCGAAGCCGCCAACACTGGCCGAGCCCGACGAGGGCGTCACCAGGCCGCACGTCATGTTGATGGTCGTCGATTTGCCGGCGCCGTTGGGACCCAGCAGGCCGTAGATCTCGCCCGGGCGCACCTCGAAGGACACGCCGCGAACTGCCTCGACTTTCCCGTAGGATTTGGTAAGATTCGTAACTTGTATCATAACTTTGATTTGCCCGTTCGGGTGGTGGAGCCGGGAGTATAGGGGAGGCTTGGGCGGGGGTCAAGCGAAGCGCCCGGCGCATCCGAAGGAAAGGAATCCGTGTCGACGTCCGCCCGCAAAACCGGCCTGTGGCTGCTCACCACGCTCGTCACCGTGGGGATCATGCTGGTCCTCGGAGAAATCCTGATCGGACTGGCCAGCCCGAGCGAATATCTCTACCCGCGCTACCAGTTCTCGGCCGAATACGGCTTCCTTCCGTTTGCCAATGTGGTGATGGTGCACGGCATTCCGCGCAAATTCGAGTACCGCTACACGGTGAACTCGCAACACTCGCGTGGCGCCGTGGTCGAGCCGCACGCCTCGAGGCTTCCCGCAGTCGTGGTGCTGGGCGATTCTTATACGTTCGGAATGGGTGTCAACGACGGCGAGGAATATCCGAGCGTGATGCGCCGCGATCTTTCCGGGGCCGCCGTCGTCGTGAACCTCGGCGAACCGGGCTGGGGACTGACACAGGAGATCCGCCGTTACTACGATACCGGTGCAAAATATGATCCCAAAATCGTCGTGCTGCAGTTCTGTGCCAACGATCCGTCCGACAACCTGGCCAACCGCGTCACTGTCGTCGAAAACGGGGAGTTCAAGTTTGTCGACAGCGCGAATTCGCTGAACTTCATGAAGAAGTACCTGTCGCGCTCTATCATCCAGCGCACACAGCTCTACAATTTCTTCCGCACGCGCGCGTCGCGCCTGATCCTGGATCGCATGACGCAGAAAGAAGCGTCAAAGCTCGACCGGGCGGCAGCGCCGGCCGCCGGCGCGAAGTCCGACGCCGTTCCCGCCATGGAGAGCATCTACATCGAGTTGCTGAACCATTTTGCAGCCGATCTTCACGCGCAGGGACGCGCGCTGTGGGTGATCTCGGTGGATCACCAGCTCGAACAGTTTCCGCACATCAACCAGGCCGTACATGATCTCGACGCGCGCGGCGAGCTTCACTATTACGAAGTGACCGACTGGCTCAAGGGGCACGAGCCGTACGCTTCACCCGAAGGACACATGTGGGGCGCGCCCGCGCACCAGTTGATCGGTGATCACCTGGCGGGCCAGATCCCGCCAGTGCTTGGCTTTCTCAAGCTATGAGCGACCTTGAGATTCTCTACGAAGACAATCACGTCCTCGGCGTTCTCAAACCCGCGGGAATGCTCTCGCAGGGCGATCGCACGGGGGACCTTTCCGCCCTGGAGCTCGCGCGCCGCTATATAAAGGAGAAGCACGACAAGCCCGGCAACGTTTTCGTAGGCCTGGTGCAGCGCCTCGACCGGCCGGTCTCGGGCGTGATGATCATCGCGCGCACCTCCAAGGCCGCATCGCGGCTCTCGCGGGCGTTTCACGACCGCGACGTCGAGAAGACTTATCTGTGCGTGGTGTCGGGGCGGGTCGAGAAGGAAACTGGAGAGCTTTCGGCGCTCATTGAGCGTGCCCACAAGCGCTCGCGTATCACCGAAACCGAAAGTGCGCGCTCGAAGGCGGCGACGCTCGAGTTTCGAGTGTTGGGAAGATTCACCGGCGAAGAGATACGCGGCCTGCATCCACGTGCGCCCCGTGATCCCGCCGAGATGACGCTGCTCGAAGTCCGGCCGCGCACGGGCCGCCACCACCAGATCCGGCTCCAGCTCTCCGCCGCGGGACACGTGATCCGTGGCGATATCAAGTACGGCGCCGTCACGCCGCTTCCCGACAAGTCGATTGCGCTCCACGCGGTGCGCCTGCGCGCTCCGCATCCGGTGCGCGACGATTTCATCGACCTGTCGGCACCGCCGCCACACGGCGCGCCGTGGACGCATTTCTCCGCGGCGATCAAGAAGCTGCTATCGGAATACGCCGGGTAAGAGTCTAGCGGTGCATCTGGAGCATCTGAAGCAGATTGGACACGTCGGTATCGCCCGGAGATGAGTGCATCTGGGCCTGTCGCGCCGCGGCGATGGCGTGAGGGTAGTCGCCCTTCTGCCTGTAGATCTCGGCGAGCGCGAGGTAGCCGGTGCGCTCGTAGCCGTCCATGGTGGCAATGTTCGTGTAGCTCTGGATGGCGTCATCCAGCTTGTTCTGGTCGCGCTGCACTTGCGCGAGCGCGACGTACGCCGGCGCATACACGGTATGCGTCGGATCCACGATCTCCTTCAGCATTTTCTCCGCGGTCGCGTTGTCGCCCGAGAGCGCTGTCACGCGCGCGAGCCCCGTGATGGAGCGCTCGTCGCGCGGTGAAATCTGCGACATCTGCTGGTACACCTGGCGCGCGTTCTGGAGATCCTTGCGCTGGAGGAAGCAGTCGCCCATGCAGTCGAGTGCGTGCATGGCTTCGTCGTCGGCGCCGCCCACGCGCGCCAGCACATCGACGGCGCGCGAGCACATGCCCTGCTCCCAGAGCAGCGTGCCGAGGTTGTAATCCACGTCGCGCTTGATGAGGTTGTAGGCGGGCGTGGGATACGCCTGGCTGATCTCGTCAGCGCGCGTATAGTGCGCGAGCGCCGTCCCCTTGAGACCCATCTTCAGATAGGCGTTACCGAGCGTGTAGTTCGAGAACGCATCCGAGTACGCGCGCATCTGCTTCTGGTAGAGATAGTCGGAGTTCACGAACAGCGCGGCGGGCGCCAGGATCAGGAGCGCCTTCACCAGGTCGAGCGACTTCTTGCGATATGCATCCACGATGTACACGCAGGCGTACGCCGAGAAGAGCGTCATGGCCGGCATGATGGGGAGACGAAAACGCGCGTTCACGAAGAATGCGATCACGCCGAGCGAGTACACGATGATGAAGAGGTAGAACATGGCGAGTTCGCTCCGGCGCCGCCACAACAGCACTCCTCCCAGGAACGCGAGCGGCCCCACCAGCCAGAATCCCGGCAGCGGCACCCATTTCATCTTCGCGAGGTGCCAGAAGAAGTAGATGTACTTGTCGTTGGCGCGCTCACCGGCGCCCCAGTACATACGGAACTTCTTCCACATGAGCGGCCACGCTTCGTCGGGGTGCTCGCGGATGAACTGCTTGCCCTTGGCAAAGTAGTAGTCCGAAACCTGCGCGAGGTTGAGCTTGTGGCCGGCATCTTTCTCGGCGATGGCGATGGCGTCGAAGTAGCCGCCCCACCAGTCGGCGCGCGTGCCGGGCACAATGGCCGTCGAGCCGTCCGAGTTGGGATTGTTGCCGATCCAGAAGTTCACACCGCCGGATGCGCCGACGGGAACGATGGCCTTCGCGACCACGTAGTTGCGGATCATCACCGGCGCGATCGGAATCGCGCACGCGACAGCGGTCACGACGAGGCGCGTGATCCAGCTCTTCGCCGATGCGCCGCGCTGGCGCGCGGCCAGGTAAACGGCCACCGGCACGGCGATGAAGAACACCATGACGCTCGGTCGATCAATGGTGGCCAGCCCGAGCGCAAAGCCTCCCGCCGCGAAGAGCGACACCTTGTTGGTCTTCATCGCGCGCAGGAGGAGGTACATCGAGAGCGTGTTCAGGAAGATGAACGTGGTCTCGAGGAGCAGATCGCCTTCCATGTACACGAGCACCCAGTACAGCGCCGTGGTGATTCCGGCGACGAGTGCCACGCGTCGCGAAAAGAGATCGCGCGCGGTGAGATAGATGAGACCCGCCGTCAGCGATCCGATCAGGTGCTGGACGAAAATCGCAAACGCGATGCTGTTTCCACTCAGCTTGTAGAGAAGTGCGAGAAAATATGGATACAGCGGTCCGCGGAAGAACGCGTCGGTTCCCTTGGTGCCGCCCTTGACCAGGTCCATGGCCCACTCGTGGTGATAGAGCGAGTCCATGATGGGGAAGCGGAACGTCGGGTTGAATTTCTGGTTGAGATAGAAGAACGCGAGGCGCAAGACGAGCGCCACGCCCACCACGATGCCGAGGTCGGCCCAGTCGCGGCGATTCTTCCAGCCGAACGGCGTGGCGTTATCGAGCGCGCTGAACGTGGGCTTTGCGGCCCGTGGCGCAGGAGCGCCGGGGCGCTTTGGATGATTCTTCTTGGCCATGCGTGAAATGCCATGCCGGCTGGCAGGCAGGTGCCATTGTAGCACAAGCTTACGAGCTTCAACAAACGGGCCCAGCGTGGCGCTCGGCGCGCCTTCCCGGGGCACGGTTCGTGCAGAAGTCGCAGAACGTATTCACGCGGAGCGGACGGGTGTTCCGTCGCCCGCCGGGGAACGCTTCGCCCTCTTGATCCATGACCGACCACGACGTCACCACTGCGACCGCCACCCGATTGAACGCCGAACTGCTGGCGATGGTTCGCATTGCCGGGACGATTCTGCAGTTCACCAAACTCGATGACATCCTCGAGGCAATTACGCGCGAGCTCTCACAGCTCATCGAATTCGACAGGTCGAGCGTGGCTCTCATTGCCCCCGACAACCAGTCCCTGATTCTGAAACATGTGTATTGCAAGGGCTGCAAGGACGACGCGTCGGAGGGCGCGCCCATTCCGCTCAACGATCGCACGCTGCCGGGGTGGGTGTGCGCCAACCAGCGCGCGGTACTGCGTCCCGACGTGCCGGCGGACACGCGCTTCGTCGAAACCGTCAGAGGCGACCCGCTGGGCTCCGACATGGTGGCGCCGCTCATGGCGCGCGGCAAGGTGATCGGGACGCTCAACGTCGGCTGCCGGGCCGTGGGAGCACTCCAGGACACGGACCTCGAAAAGCTCGTCAACTGCGCCAATATTGCGAGCGGCGCCATCGAGCACGCGATCCTGCTCGAAGAAGCCAAGGATCTCGGCGAGCGCTACCGTACACTGCAGCGCAACGCCAGCGACATCATCATGCTTATCGACCGCAACAGCGGGCGGCTGGTGGAAGTGAACCGCCAGTGCTGCGAAGTGCTTGGCGCCAAGGAAGAAGAGCTGCTGCGCAAGTCGTACTTCGACCTGTTCCACACCGAGGACCAGTTCCAGGCGCGCCGCGACTTCGTCAACATCATGAGCGGGAAGTCGCGCTCCTTCGTCGACAGACGCCTGGTGGGTCGCGACGGCAGCGTCATCTTCGTCGACATCAGCGCCAGCCTGATCGAGCTCAAGAGCGACACCTTCATCCAGGTGCTCGTGCACGACATTTCGCAGCGCAAGATGCTCGAGCAGCAGATCATCCTCCAGAACAAGAATCTCCAGGACGCCAACCAGCGCCTGCGCGAAGTCGACGAGATGAAGACGGAGTTTCTCGCCAACATCAGCCACGAGCTGCGCACGCCGCTGTCAGTCATCATTGCCTACACGGAAGCGCTGCGCGACGGGCTCGTGAACGATCAGGACCGGAAGCATTTCCTGGAAGTGATCGCGGAGAACGGGCAGGGGCTCTTGCGCCTGATCAACGACCTGCTCGATCTGTCCAAGCTGGAAGTCTCCGGCGCCATGCTGAGCTTCACGCTCTCGCACATCCACGATGTGATCCGCGTGCTGTGGCCCAAGGTGACGTCGTCGGCGGACTCGAAGGGCATCGAGGTATTGTTCAAGCCGGGCTATGAGATTCCGGTGGTCTACATCGACAACAAGCGCATCAGCCAGGTGGTGATGTCGCTGGCAACCAACGCGGTGAAGTTCACCGAGCGCGGCGGAAAGATCGAGATTTCCACGCGGCGCTCGCCCGAGGGCGTCGTGGTGCAGGTCACCGACACCGGCGCCGGGATTCCGGAAGCGCAGCTGGCGAGCATCTTCGACACGTTCCGCCAGCTGGACGGGTCGTCCACGCGGCGCGCCGGCGGGCTCGGCATCGGCCTCGCCATCGCGAAGCACATCATCGAGCTGCACGGCGGCAAGATCTGGGTGGAGAGCAAGCAGGGAGTCGGGAGCACGTTCTGCTTCATGATTCCCGTCGAGACCGACGAGGTCACACGCCACTCCAACGAGGGCGGCGACGCGCTCATGCGCATGGTTCCCGCCAATGTGACGTCTGTCGATGCGTGGATCGATTCGCAGCTGGGTGACACGGGGTCTTAAGCGGCGATCATGTGTTTCTCTCTTGCCGCTCGCGCGATAGCACACAACAATTGCTCGCGAGATTTCTAACGATCTCGCGAGCAATTGTTTTTGCACGATCATCGAAAATATTTATGCAGATATTTGTCGGCCACACGTTGGCTAATTAACGAACATCATTATAATATTTGTACAGCGCACTCCTCCCGCGCTGGGTTGTTCAAAAGCAATTCATCAACGGAGGCTGTGAAATGTTCGAATCTCTCCGCTCTCTCTCCAATTCTCAGATTCTTTCCGGTTCCAAAGCGGCTCGTGCACAAGAGCACGGCGGTTTGCTGTCGGCAATCGGGCTTCTTGTCGAGACTGACCGGCGGAAAATGTATCTCGAGGTGGGATATTCGTCGCTGTTTGACTACTGCATGCGGGAGCTGGGCTATTCAGAATCCCAGGCGATGCGGCGTATCACCGCAGCTCGATGCGTCGCGGCATTTCCGCAGGTGTTCGCATTGCTCAAGCACAACGAGATCAACCTGAGCACGATTTCGAGAGTCTTCAAGATTCTTACGCCGGAGAACTGCGCTGCCGTGCTGGAGCGTGTCCGCAAGAAGTCGCTGCGCGAGGT
>DATEHD010000258.1:0-8035 GCA_035279765.1 Candidatus Krumholzibacteriia bacterium
TTCCGATTTACGTGGGCATGATGGTGCTGGCAACGCCCTTTGTGCTTGTGCAGCTGGGCGACAAATTCGCGCCGTCGATTCCGCTCCTGCAGATTCTTTCCATCATGGGTTTCGCGTTCGCCCTCTCGAGCCCGGCCGGAAGCCTCATTCTGGCGTGCGGACGCGCTGACATCGGTTTCTACCTGAACATTCTACGCACGGGCATGATCCTGCTGGGGATCTACGTGGGCGCACACTGGGGACTGGTTGGAATTGCATGGGCGATGGTGGCGGTGGTTTCCGCGGTCATGTTCCCCGTGCATGCGTACGTGCGCTGGAAGCTTGTGCACATGACACTGGGAGAGTTCCTGCGCGCGACGGCGCCGTTTTTCTGGTGCTCGCTGGGCGCCGCGATTCCATGCGTGGCGGGCCACCACCTGGTGCCGTGGCCGAGCCCGCTTGTCGAGCTGATCGTGCTCAGTGTTCTGTACGTGGGTCTCTACGCCGGACTGCTCTGGTGGCTTGCGCGCTCGCGTATCATGCGCGCCGTGCGCCTGGTGAAGCATTGATTCATTCGTGCGTGTCGCGCCCGCGCGGGATGAGTTAGTATTCGCGCATGGCACTCACCCCCGGCACTCGCCTCGGTCAGTATTCGATCACCACGCTGATCGGAACGGGCGGAATGGGCGAAGTGTATCGCGCCCGCGATACACGCCTGGGCCGCGACGTTGCCATTAAAGTCTTGCCCGCGCCGTTTGCCGGCGACGAGGAACGCCTCGCGCGTTTCGAGCGCGAAGCGCAGCTTCTTGCGTCGCTCAATCATCCGCACATCGCGCACATCCACGGGATCGAGGAGTCGGACGGTGTGCGCGCACTCGTGATGGAGCTCGTCGAGGGCGAGACGCTCTCTGACAGGATTGCGCGCGGCGCGATTTCCATCGCCGACACGCTGGTGATCGCGGACCAGGTCGCCGACGCGCTCCAGTTCGCACACGATCACGGCGTGGTGCATCGCGACTTGAAGCCCGCCAATGTGAAGCTCACCGCCGACGGCGCGGTGAAGGTGCTCGACTTCGGCCTCGCCAAGGCGATTGGAGGCGATGCCAGCGGTGAGATCGTTTCCGACGCTTCGCACTCGCCGACAATTTCCATCGGCTCGACGCGCGCGGGACTCATTCTCGGGACGGCGGCGTACATGTCTCCCGAGCAGGCCCGCGGCCGCGCTGTCGACAAGCGCACTGACATCTGGGCCTTCGGTTGTCTCGTTTACGAATGTCTCACCGCTCGCAAGGCGTTCGAAGGCGAAACCGTCTCCGACACCATCTCACTGATCCTGCAGCGCGAGCCCGACTGGAGCGCGCTTCCGGCCGCAACACCGCCGGGTGTGCGGCGGTTGCTCGCGCGCTGCCTCGAGAAGGATGCGAAGAAGCGCCTGCGCGACATCGGCGATGCGCGCATCGAGATAGATGACACGAGCCCGGCGCCGGGCGACGTCACGCCCGTGCGACGTTGGTCACGCCGCACCAGCACGGCTGCCGGCATCGTGCTGTTGTCGCTCGCGGCCGCGGGTGGTTACGTGGTGCGCGACCATCGCGCGCCGGCAACGAGCAACACCACGGCGGGTGCTCCGACACTGCGCCTGTCCGTCAACACGCCGCCGGGCATTCGCGTGCAAGGGGCGGCGCTGTCTCCCGATGGCAACTACGTGGTGTTCATGGGGGCGCCGTCAAACAATGCGTTGAAGAGCCTGTACGCGCGGCGCCTGGATTCTTTCGACATCAAGGCCGTACCCGGGACCGAGGGCGTCACCCAGTTTACGTTTTCAACGGATGGCAGACGCATCGCGTTTGTCGCCCCGGCATCCGGGCAGGGCAACGAGCAGAAACTCGCCAGTGTGCCTGTGGACGGGAGCGCTCCGGCCGTTACAATCGTGGTGATGAAAGACTCGTGGAACAACCCGTGGTATCTCCCCGACGGGGACCTGGTGGTTTCCTACAGCGACGGGAAGGGCTATGCGAGAATTCCCGCGCATGGCGGCGCTCCGGTGGAACATGTAATTCACCGCGGACGGGTGACTGCATTCTTCGGCTGGTCGGAAGTGCTCCCCGACGGAAGGGGCTGCCTGATTCGATTGACGGGCTGGCAGAACGACGGTTTTCACATCGACACCGGTGTGCTCAATTTCGAAAACGATTCGCTCCGCGTGCTCGTGCAGGACGCGGGCGGCGCCGAGTACTCATCGACGGGGAACATTGTGTTTGCGCGCAATGACGTGCTGTTTTCTGCTCCCTTCGATATGGGCACACAGTCGCTCACGGGTGAGCCGGTGGCGCTCTTCAACGGTTTGCGGACCAACAATTCGTGGAGCGACGGCGCGTTCTATCTGTCCGATAACGGCACACTCCTGTACCCGCCCGGCGGACGCACCGGGTCCAACCGCCGGCTGGTGTGGATCGACGATCACGGTGGAACCAAACCAGTCACCGACGAACAGCGCGAGTTCGAAGAGGTGTCGGCGCGTGGCGACGGCAAGAGTGTCGTGGTGACATTGAGCAATGCGCGCGGAGTATTTCAACTGTGGGTGGGTGAAGGCGCGGCGCTTCAGTTTCGGCCGCTGATATCGTTTCCGGGGGCGGACTGCGCCGAGTCGTCGTGGTCGCCGGACGGGAAGCGTATCGCGTTCGTGCGTCGCGGACAGACCAAAGACGATGGGATCTACGTGATGGACGTGCAAAACGGCAGTCCACCCGTTCGCATCGTGGCCTCGACGTTCGACTCGCTCGCCTCGGATCCTTGGGGCTGGTCGGCCGACGGCAAGTCGGTATTCGCAACCAGGGGGGATGCGCGCACAGGAGAGCTGTCGTTGGCCGCGATTCCCGCGGACGCATCGGGATCGATCCGGCGCATCGACGTCGGATCCGGACACACATACGGGCCGGCCTCTTCGCCCGATGGTCGTTACCTGGCATTTACCTCCGACGTCACGGGCCGGCCGGAATTGTACGTCGCCGAGCTCGAGGCTTCCGGCAAAGCGGGCGCCGTGGTCCGGGTTTCTTCCAACGGTATGCTGGGATCCGCGGCCGGACTGGGACGATTCGGGTTTCGCGGGCCGGGGCAGGTCTTCTTCGTCGACCTTCAGCGCCGGCTCATGGTATCGACGCTCGCGACGCGACCGTCGCTGGCCGCATCGCCGCCGGTCGCCATCGCGGATCTGCACGCGCTCCGCATCGAGCCTATTAGAATTGCCGCGTTGCCCGACGGGCGGATCATGGCGATTCAGAACGGCGAAGACGAAGACGACGTAACCAGCTACAACGTGATCACCAACTGGTCGCAGGTCCTGAGCGCCAAAATGGCCGCGCATTGATGTTCCCTCGTCTGTCCGCCCGCGTTGTCCTGCACCGCGGCGCGTGATATTCTTCCCCCTCGCCCGTACCATATTCCGCGAAAGGCATTCTTGAGCATGGATCAGAGCCCGGTTCGTCCCAAAGATCGTTTCCTCACTTTCGGCGCTCCCGACATTCACCAGGAAGAAATCGACGAAGTCGTCGCCAGCATCAAGAGCGGCTGGATCGGCACCGGCCCCAAGGTACAACGGTTTGAAGAGGCCTTCCGGCAGTACAAAGGCTCGTCGAACGCCGTGGCGCTGTTTTCGTGCACGGCGGCGCTGCACCTCGCGATGGTCGCCTCCGGTGTAGGTGAAGGGGACGAGGTCATCACCACGCCACTTACGTTCTGCGCATCGGTGAACTCCATCATTCATACCGGCGCCACACCCGTGCTCGCGGACGTCGATCCGCGCACCATGAACATCGACCCCGCGCAGGTGGAGAAGAAGATCACACCGCGCACGCGCGCCATCATGCCCGTCCACTTTGCGGGGCGTTCGTGCGACATGGATGCGCTGATGGCGATCGCGAAGAAACACAACCTGATGATCGTCGAGGATTGCGCGCACGCCATCGAGACCGAGTACCACGGGAAGAAGGCCGGCCTCTTCGGCGAATTCGGCTGCTTCAGCTTCTACGTCACCAAGAACGTGATCACGGGTGAGGGCGGCATTGTCATCGCGAAAGACGACGAAAAGGCCGCGCGCATCAAGGTGCTGGCCTTGCATGGGATGAGCAAGGATGCGTGGAAGCGCTTCAGCGATTCGGGCTGGGTGCACTACCAGGTGATCGAAGCGGGCTTCAAGTACAACATGATGGACATCCAGGCCGCGATGGGCATCCACCAGCTCGCGCGCGTGGAAGAGAACTGGAAGCGCCGCGCGCAGATCTGGAAGCGCTACAACGACGCGTTCGCCAAACTCCCCATCGGCATTCCCGCCGACCCCGAGCCCGACACGCGCCATGCCTATCACCTGTACACGATCATGGTCGACGAAGCGCGTTGCGGCATCAAACGGGATGACTTCCTCTCCGCCATCCAGAAGCAGAACATCGGCGTGGGCGTGCACTACCTGAGCATCCCCGAGCATCCGTACTACCAGAAGACGTACGCGTGGAAGCTCGAGGACTACCCGCACGCGGTGAAAACGGGGCGCATGACGGTGAGTCTTCCCATTGGGCCGAAGTTGTCGGACTCCGACATTGAAGATGTCATCGAAGCCGTGCGCCGTGTTCTGGCTCGCAAATGAGCGATATCCAACCGCTCAATCTTTTTGACTTTGAACGGGTGGCCGAAGCGAAGCTGCTGAAGGCGGTGTTCGACTACTACGCGGGCGGCGCCTTCGACGAAGTTGCGCTGCGCGCGAGTCGCGCGGCGTACGAGCACATCCCGCTCTACTTTCATGCGCTTGTCGGTGTGGCGGAGCGCAACACCGCCACCACGGTTCTGGGCGAAAAGGTATCGATGCCGGTGCTCATCGCGCCCACCGCATTTCATCGCCTCGCGCACGCCGACGGAGAGCTTGCCACTGCGCGCGCCGCGGGCAAGGCGCGTACGCTCATGATCGTGAGCACGCTTTCCAACACCGCGGTGGAGGACATCGCCGCCACGGCAACCGGGCCGCTCTGGTTCCAGCTCTACATCTACAAGGATCGCAACGCCACGCGCGACCTGGTTGCGCGCGTGGAAGCGGCCGGTTGCCGCGCCATCGTGCTCACGGTGGACGCGCCCATCCTGGGCCCGCGCGAGCGCGACGTGCGCAACCGCTTCGCGCTGCCTTCGCACCTCTCGGTCCAGAACCTGGTGGCCGCGGGGCAGGGAACGGTGGCGGGAGAAGAATCGGGATCGGGTCTCGCCACGTACATCAACACGTTCATCGACCCCTCCATTTCGTGGCGTGACGTCGAGTGGCTGCGCAGCATTACAAAACTTCCGGTGATCATCAAAGGCATCGTGCGCGCCGATGATGCCCGCCGCGCCGTGGAAGCGGGCGCGCGCGCCATCGTGGTTTCGAATCACGGCGGCCGCCAGCTGGATGCGCTGCCCGCCACCATCGATGCGCTTCCGTATGTAGCCGAAGCGGTGAATGGTCGCGCCGAGGTATATGTCGACGGCGGCATCCGTCGCGGTCTGGATGTGGTGAAAGCGATCGCGCGCGGTGCGCGAGCAGTGCTGATCGGGCGGCCGGTGCTGTGGGGACTCGCCGCCAACGGAGAACACGGCGTGGCCCGCGTGCTCGACATGCTGCAGCGTGAGATCGACAACACCATGGGCCTGTGCGGGTGTCCGGCCGTCGATCACATCAACGCCGATTTGCTGCGCCCCGACGCCTCGACGCGGTGAATTCCGTGAACTCGCGCACCCTGCACACGCTGCTCCACACCATCGTGGATTACGCCGGTCTGTTTCCGCCGGCAGGACTCTCCATGGATTCCGCCGCCGGGCTGTATGCGTCGTACCACGCGTCGACGCACGCCTGGATGCTCGGGCGCTTCGTCGTGCCCGTGTCGCGTCTCGACGAGCTTGTCAACTCGATGCAGCGGGTGGGTTCGCTGCAGGCCAATCCGTGGCGCCTTTCGGCCCTCATGAGCGCGAACCACGCGGCCGATGTCGCGGCGACGCTCGCCTTCAACGAAGCAAAGCACCACGCGATGGTGGACGTGTTCGAAGTGAAGGCCTCAACCGTGGAAGAGATTCGCGCGATTGCGCGTGTGGTTCCGCAGACAATCAAGACCTACGTCGAGATCCCCATCGAGAAGGATCCGCGCGAGCTCATCATGGCGCTGGCCGAAGTGAAGCTACGCGCCAAGATGCGCACCGGCGGCACCGTGCCGGGGTCGATTCCGCCGACGGAGCACGTGGCGCGCTTCATGCGCGCGTGCTACGCCGCCAATGTGGCCTTCAAGGCCACCGCCGGGCTGCATCATCCGCTGCGCAGCGAGCATGGGCTGTCGTATGAGACGGATGCGCCCCGCGGGGTGATGCACGGTTTTCTCAATGTGTTTCTCGCCGCCGCATTCCATTACAATGGCCTCACGCAGCGCGACGCTGTCGAGCTGCTCAATGCCACGACGCTCGACGGCGTTGTGATGGATGACGACAAAATGTCCTGGCGCGAGTACGTCGTGACGCGTAACGAAGTCTCGACAGTACGGCGCCGCTTTGCCACCGCCTTCGGCTCGTGCTCGTTCACCGAGCCGGTGGAAGACCTCGTGACCCTGGAGCTTCTGACATGACCAACGATACGCACCGGCCCGGCCGCCGCTCGTGGGTGGACTCCGCCAATGCGCCTCGCGCTGATTTTCCCATTCAGAATCTTCCCTTCGGTGTTTTTCGTGACTGGGAGGGAGACGATTCGCCGCGCGTCGGTGTGGCCATCGGCGATCGTGTGCTCGATGTGTCGGCGCTGAAGGCGACGCTGTTTGAAGGACAGGCACGCCGCGCGGTGGAGGCGTGCACGGAGCCGACGCTCAACGCCCTGATGGAGTTGGGAAACACCGCGTCAGCCGCGCTCCGCTCCCGCCTGGCGGATTTGCTCGACGCGGAGTCGAGCGATGCGCTTACGAACCGTCGCGCGGTTGAATCCGCGCTCATGAAACAACGCGACGTCGAGATGCTGCTGCCCGCGGACATCGGCGACTACACCGATTTCTACGCCAGCATCCAGCACGCCACCCACGTGGGCAGCATGTTTCGCCCCGACAATCCGCTGCTTCCCAACTACAAGTACGTGCCCATCGGCTACCACGGGCGCGCTTCCTCCATCGTGGTTTCGGGCACCGCTGTGAAGCGGCCGTCAGGACAGTCCAAGGCGGATGACGCGGAGGCGCCTGTATTCGGGCCCTCGCGCATGCTCGATTACGAGGTGGAAGTGGGCGCGTTCATCGGGGCCGGCAACGCGCTCGGCGATCCGGTGGGGATGGCCCAGGCGCGCGAGCATCTCTTTGGGTTATGTCTCGTGAACGATTGGTCGGCGCGCGACATCCAGAAATGGGAGTATCAGCCGCTGGGCCCGTTTCTGGCCAAGAACTTTGCCACGACGGTCAGTCCATGGGTGCTTACAATGGAAGCGCTGGAACCGTTTCGGGTGGCGGCGGCGACGCGCGCGGACGGCGATCCCGCACCGCTTCCGTATCTCTCCGACGACAGCGATCGCGCGCACGGCAACATCGCCATCACCATCGAGACCTATCTCGAGACGTCGAAGATGCGCGACGCGCAGCTGGCCCCGTTCCTGGTGTCGCGTGGCAATTTCGCAGGCATGTACTGGACGTTCGCGCAGATGCTCGCCCATCACGCCTCCAATGGATGTAATCTTCGCCCCGGCGATCTCATCGCCAGCGGGACGGTTTCCGGTGAAGACCGCGAGTCCGCCGGCTGTCTGCTCGAGCGCACGTGGCGCGGGACCGAGCCGCTGACCTTGCCCTCGGGCGAAGCGCGCCGCTTCCTGGAAAGCGGTGACACCGTGGTGATCCGCGCTTTTTGCGAGAAAAACGGCGCGGCGCGCATCGGATTTGGCGAGTGCCGCGGTAGTATTCAAGGGTAGATTGATTTGTGTTCGAGAAAGGAATCCCATGTCATCGTTTGCTGCCATCGATCGTAACGGAAACTCACTCAATCTGGACGCCGCGCGCGTGGAAACGCTGCGCGGCGCACTGCGCGGAAT
>DATEHD010000259.1:0-2820 GCA_035279765.1 Candidatus Krumholzibacteriia bacterium
AGAGGCTTTCTTGGACGCAGGCTTGCGCGGTGTGCGTGCCGCACGCGCGAGCCGCAGCGCCGCGTCGATTCCGAGCAGATAGCTTTCGTGGCCGAAGCCGCTCACGATGCCGCGCGCGGCGGTGGCGGTGACCGATTTCGAGCGCTCCGGTCCGCGCGCGAACAGATTGCTCAAGTGCACCTCGACCACCGGGATCTTCACGGCACGAATCGCGTCCGCAATCGCCATGCTTGTGTGCGTGTACGCGCCGGGATTGAGGACGATGGCTGCGAATCCCTGCTCCACGGCGGCATGAATGCCGTCGATGATGCTGCCCTCGTGGTTGGTCTGGTACGTGGCGATGTCGGCGCCGCGTTCCTCACCGTAGGCAACGAGGAGCGCGTTGATCTGCTCGAGTGTCCGGGTGCCGTACACCTCGGGCTCGCGGGTTCCGAGCAGGTTGAGACTGGGACCGTGCATGACCAGAATTTTCACGACGTGCTCCTTGGTTTGTTCACTGTGGCGCGGCCTGAATGAGCTCATCTTCGCGCACATCATTCACGATTCGAACGTCACCCGGCGCCACCGGCAACACGAAGGTCAGCCCGGTGGCGCGGCGCTTTTTGTCGCTGCCCATGGCCGCGACGAGCGCCGCCGCATCCAGCGACGGCATGCGCACAGGCAACCCGCACGCCGTCAGAATCAAGCGCGTGGCATCGAGGAAATCCTTGGTTGCGACGCCGCGATTGACGGACACCGTCAACGCCGCCATCAACCCGATCGCCACCGCTTCTCCGTGGGTCACGGTTCCGTAGCCGGCCGCCGTCTCCACGGCATGGCCGAGCGTATGGCCGAGGTTGAGCATCCGTCGTTCGTCGCGTTCGAAAGGATCCGCCTCGACGATATGACCCTTGATGCGCACACATTCGCGCACCGCCGTCTCGATGAGTGTCGGATCGCTCTGCGGTGCTCCGTTGGAAGCAGCGGCGCGCAACCGTTCAAACAGAGTGGGCGAGCCGATGATTGCCGTCTTTACCACTTCCGCCATGCCGCTCGCCAGCTCTCGCGCCGGCAGTGTGGCAAGGGTGTCGGGATCGGAAAGAACCAGGTGCGGCTGATGGATGGTACCAATGATATTCTTGGCGCGCGGGTGATTCACGCCGACCTTGCCGCCGATACTGGCATCCGCCTGCGCCACGAGCGTCGTCGGCACTTGAACGAACGCCACACCGCGCATGTACGTGGCCGCGACAAAGCCGCTGAGGTCACCGGTGACGCCGCCTCCCAGTGCAATCACGGCGATGTCGCGTGTCGCTCCGGCATCGGCCAGCTCGTAGAGGAGGCGCTCGGCCTGGTCCATGTTCTTGCCGGTCTCGCTGTCGTCAATCTCGATGAAGCGCGCCTTGATTCCGGCTTCGTCGAGCGACTTGCGCGTGCTCACGCCGTGAAACCCGGCCACCGTGCGTGACGCAAACACAAAGACGGGCCCCGCGATGCCGACCTCTTTCACCCACGTGCCGAGCGACGCGAGCGCACCGCGCTGCACCACCACGCGCGAAAGACCGGCTTCACCGCGCCGCAGCGGGCTGGATAGAAGCGGGCGTGTGCCCACGCGCAGGTGGATCATGCCCTCGGCATGCTGGAGCCGCTCGGCAATCTCGAATGCGACGTCAGGCGGCGTGCGCCCCGTCGTGTCGACGTGCCACGCGACCCTCGCATAGGCACCGGCGCGCTTTGCAAACAGCGCTTTGAGCGCGGCGCGGTCGATCTCGCCGGCCGCTGTGCGCGGAAGAAGTGGACGGTCGCGCAGCGACTCCGCGCGTTCCGCAATCGATTCCAGATCGGCATCGAGAACGATCATCTTGCCCAGGGAAGCCAGCGCGAGATGCGTGGCGTCGCGTTGTAGAATGCCGCCGCCGGTGGCGATCACGGCGCCCTTTTTCAGCGACGCGCCGGATTGAAGGCTGCGTACCACTTCGGATTCGAGCTCGCGGAAGCGCTCCTCGCCGTCGCTCGCGAAAATAGCCGACACCGATTTGCCGCTGGCCTCTTCGATAAGCCGGTCGGTATCGAAGAAGGGAACCGAGAGCAGTGACGCCAGCGCGTGGCCGGTCGCGGTTTTACCCGTGCCCATGAATCCGCACAGAATGATGACGTGGGTGCTCTCCGTCATTTGCGCTTCCTCGCGCGCCGCGGCGCATCCGCACGCGCTCCCAGGCGCCGATCGATCCGCGCCACCACGTGATCGCGCGCCGCGATGGTGTCGCGGATGTGATCGCCGCCGAGTTTTTCGAGGGTGGCGCCAAGGATCTCCCACGCCGCGACCGCTTCCACGATCACGGCCAGTGCCGGAATCACGCAGGTGTCGGAGCGCACGTACGGGCTCTCGGTGGCCTCGAGCGTTGCAAAGTCGAAAGTCATGGCGCGGCGCGCAGCGGTGGGAATCGGCTTCGCGTAGACGCGCAGCACGATGTCCTCGCCGTTGGTCATGCCGCCCTCGATACCGCCGGCGTAGTTGGTGGTGCGCACCACGGTGCCGTCGCGCAGTGCCATGGCGTCGTGTGCATCGACGCCGTGTGCGCGGTGCGTCGTGAATCCATCCCCCACTTCGACGGCTTTGACGCTATGGATGCTCATCATGGCTCCGGCCATCCGGCCATCGAGACGGCGATCCCATTCCACGTGACTTCCGATCCCGGGGAAGAGGCCGGTGACGATCGCTTCGACCGAACCGCCGAGCGAGTTGCCCTCCGACTTGGCGCGCTGAATCGCGGCCACCATGCGCTTGCCGGCCGCCGCGTTGGCGCAGTACACGGGCGACTTCGCCGCGCGTGCACGCAG
>DATEHD010000260.1:0-2704 GCA_035279765.1 Candidatus Krumholzibacteriia bacterium
GTGTGCAGCTCTTTGCGTTCCCGGCGCAGTTGGGCGCGCCCGGGCGCGGTGAGCTCGTAGAATCGGGCGCGGCGATTGGTGTCGGTGAGCTTCCAGGTGGAGCGCACCCATTTCTTGTGCTCGAGGCGGTGGAGCGCCTGATAGAGGGCGGCGCTCTCGATGGCGATGGCGCCCTGCGAGCGCTCGCGGACAAAGCGCGCGATGCCGTAGCCGTGCATGGGGCGCCAGGCGAGCGTGCGCAGGATGAGCACGTCCACCGTGCCCGGCAGAAGGTCGCGCGACGGGGGCGTCACGGGCGAGCAGTCACCGCTTGATATGTCACCATATTACCTGTCACGATACGATCGCCGTCCGCCGCCGTCAAGAGCGCGAGAGCGCGCCGCAGATCGCCGTCACGGTCGTCGACCTGCGCGACATGCCGGCACCCCTTCCCACACCCATCACACATGCGGGCGTCCCGTCGCGTTTGGACCTTCACGCCGGCGCTGCACCGGGCGGCACCACCAGCTTCTGGTCTAACGGTCTGATCGAAATAGAGGACCAGGATTATGCCGCGTGGCCCGTCACGAAAAGCGAGCTCCAGCCGTACATCGCGCGGTCCCTCGATGTGTTAGGCAGCGTCGAGCAGGAGGGTCTCTTCCGCGAAGATGCGGTCGCGCGTGCCCTCCTTGCCAAACGCGGCGTTCCGAGCAGCCTGTTGGGCAGGTCTCTGTTCTGCCCCACGCTCCAGCGCAACGTCTGGAATCATCTGGGCCTGCCGCGCCCGGGCGTGGAATGTGTCGCGGCAGCGCGCGGTTAGTCAACGCCACGAACCGGCGCCATTGCCTTCGAGCATGGATGCACGACGCCCTGCCTGACGTCATACCGGCTCATGAGTCGGACTAATTGAGGCGCACGTACTCGGCACCGGTCGTCCACCGCCGACGAGCGTGGGCGATGGCAGCTCGTTGCAATGATGGATGTTGCCGATGCGGGCAGCGCTGAACCCTTCCCGTCACGCTGGACCACGCGCGAGGTATTGCCGATCGTCAGCGAATCCCAACCAGCCAACGACGCGAGCACGAGGCCGCCGGTGCCTTGTGACGCCGTTGCATCGCAGAGGTTTGTCCGCACCGACATGATGACACGTGGTCGTGCGTGTGGGCTCGCGGTCACCAGCGAGCAGAGCTAACGGAGCGGAAGGCACCTTGACCTGATACCTGGGTGACACAAGATTCGTCGGATGCAGTGAAGCTTCCACCAAGGGGGTGAAGCCATGCGCCGCTTCGCACGCGCTGCCGCGATTGGTTGGTTGGCTGTCCTGCCATTCATCAGCGTAGAAGGTTGTGCCCCTCACGTGCCGGATGACCCGCACGCTCCGACAGAGCTCACGCTGGTCAACGACATGGGGACCTGGTATGAGCTGTACCTCCTCCAAGGCGCCCAACGCGTCGACGTTGGGCGGATCAATTCGAAGGCGACGCTCACCGTCAAGGTACCGTCCGAGATGTCGTATCCAGGCTCCAAGGTGACTCTGCTCGCAGTCCCTGCCCTCGGCCAACGATACTCGTTCTACCACCGATTCATCGCCAATCCGGGCGCGCACGTGCAGATGAGGCTGCCGAGTTAGTCACTCCACCCGGCAGGCTCACCAAATGTAGCCGCTCGTCACTGGATAGGTTGGGCGCGTCGAGGGCAGCGGCGTCACAAGTGGACGCCTCGGCCTGAGAAATCAGTCGCATCATCCGATCCGCCGACGGAGAATTGCATGAATAGATCTCCACCACTGGCCGCCCAAGTGATGACGCCAGACTGGTAAGCGGGCACTCACGAAGAGGCGTCTGGCCGTCCGGCCTAACGAACACAGGCTGTGGCACGGTAGCATTCCGCCGCCGCCTGCCTAACCGCACCGCGCCCTGCGGCTACTTGCTCGCGACGACCAGATAGCCGAGCGGGAAGGCCGTGGTCACACGCACGTGACGGCGCCGCATGAGTGCGAGGCGCGGCACGAGCGAGCGCACCAGCGGGATATGCTGCAGTTTCTTGGCCAGCATCATGCCCAACACGTGTCGATAGCTGCCATACGGTCGCAGCTCGACCACGGTTAGGCGCGCATCGCGGGCCATCATCTCGAGCGCCGAGGCGCTTGAACGAAAGTAGTCGTGCGGCAACTCGTGCAACGGGTACAGGTAGGGCGTCCCGAGGATCAGGTGACCGCCCGACCTGAGCATGCGCGCCGCGTCCATGAACAGCCGCTCTGGATGCTTCAGGTGCTCGATCACGTCGGTGCAGAGAATCGTGTCGAACGTCTCATCGGGAAGCGGACACGTCTCGTTCAGGTCCGCGAGCACGTCGGCATGGCGGGTCGCGTGCAGGCTGCCGGCCCAGTCGACGCACGTGATGTTCGTGACGAGCGCGCGATAGACACCATACAGCGGCGCCTCACCGCAGCCGAGGTCGAGGAGGTGGCCGCGCGCATAGGTGCCGAGGGCTTGCGCATAGACGCCGGCTACGATGTCGCCGACGAGGCGCGAGCCACGAGCCAGCTTGGTGGTGTCGCGACTGCCGCGCCACTCGGAGCCGTGGCGGACGAACTTCGTCGGCACCCAGGACTCGGCGTTACGCATGGCGGCGCCTGTCGCGCCGGCGACCGGGCACGGCGTGAGTGGCGAGGGGCATGCGGTAGGCAACGGGCACGCGTCCGTGTGCGGCAGCGGCGCCACCG
>DATEHD010000261.1:0-6989 GCA_035279765.1 Candidatus Krumholzibacteriia bacterium
AGATCCGGCAGCATGTCGAGCATTTCGATGCTGTGCCCCTGGGTATAGTGAGCGAGCACGCGCTGGGGCGCGCCCAGCCCGATGGGGTCGTGGAGTTGAACCGCGAATGGAAAGGCGACCACCACAAACGGGATGTGCAGCGCTGCGCATTGATCGGCAATTTTCTGCAGGTCGCCGAGCGCAAAATCCCACGCTGTCTTCACGTTGGCCTGGTCGGGCTGGCGCATCAGCGTCTCCACTTCCAGTGATTGCTGCTTGATGGCGCCCAGGCGCACATCGGAGCCCAGGCGCCGCTTCGCCTTGATCTCGCGCGTGACATTCTGCACCTCGTAGACGATCGCGCTCTTCGAGAGCAGCCGGTCGAGCCACGATGATGCCGCGTGTCGCATCTGAAAGCCTTCTTCGGCGCCACCGAACTTGACGAGATGAAACATCTCGGTGACGTCGTTGAGCACAAAGCCGAGCACGACAAGGTCGGGCTGGTAGCGCGCGCCTTCCTTCTGCATTACGATCGCTTCCTGCCACTGCGAATAACCTTCGACGGAGAGATTCACGGTTTCGATCTCGAGTGAATCGCGAACGGCTGCGAGCGAGTCGGCAAGAAACGGAAAGGTGTCCTGCCAGCGCGCCATGCGGTAGCCGAATGTAACGGAATCTCCCAGGAACAACACGCGCTTATGACCCGGGGTGCGCTCGTAGGGAACCACCGGGCCGCGGCAGCCTTTCTCATTTATATGCACGACGACACCGCCCCAGGTGTCGGTGGCACCGGGGTTCAGCTTCCAGCCCAGGTCGTCGTCGCGGAGAAACAGTTTTGTGGTGGCGTCGCGCGGCGGGACAAACGCGCGCAGCGCGAGCTCACCCCAGAGTATGGGAGCGATAGCAACCACGATCACGAGCACCATCTTCTCGATCAAAGGGCGGCGGAACCAGGAGTCCAGCGCGGGCACACGACCAATGATCCATGCCATCGCGATGAAGGTCGCACCGGCTGCGAGGAAGAGCCATTGCATGGCATGAATACGCGCTGACGGCGGAATCGCGATGCCGGGGCGATGAAACAGGGCGCGGGCGGCCTTGACGGCGAACCCGATGCAGGCCGGGTTGTGCACGGCGGCGCCGAGGAGAAAGAGAGCGCCGCACAGCGTGAGCAGCGTGCGCGCGACACCGCGTTGTGCGAGAGAGGGGCTCACGCAACGAGTATAAGGAGGGAACCGGAACCTGTCGTGATCAATCGAGCGGGTGCACGGAGCCGGACCAATCGTGCTCGTAGAGCTCGTAACCAGCCTTCTCCATGCCCAGTGATTCGTAAGTCTTCATCGCGCGCGCGTTGTCGCGGTGCACGTACAGGCGCAGGCCGCGCACGTCGGGATGCTCGCG
Organism: Candidatus Krumholzibacteriia bacterium; assembly: GCA_035279765.1. Lineage (GTDB taxonomy): Bacteria > Krumholzibacteriota > Krumholzibacteriia > WVZY01 > JAKEHA01 > JAKEHA01. The sequence continues at coordinate 1,381 of DATEHD010000261.1, forward strand.
CGCGAGTGCTTCAATGTGTTGATAGATGGCGCGGAACACGCCGTGACGGCGGTATTCAGGCTCGATGAAAACACTCTGGAGCCACCAGATCACACCGTCGCGCCAGTCGGTGAGCTCGTACGTGAGCATGGTGGTCCCGACGACACGCCCGTCCGCGAGCGCGACAAAGTAGCGGCACATCTCCGGGCTCGCAAAACCGCGGCGGACGCCCGCGCCGATAACGGCAGGATCGAGCGACTTGCCTTCCGTCTCCTGGGCCAGTCTCCGGTTGTAGCCGATGATGGTGTCGAGGTCGGCAGGGGTAGCGTCTCGCACCGTGATTGTCACGGCGGGATGCTACCGCAATCAGTCCTTGTTGGAAAGAACCGCGTGGCGGGCGAAGGAGCGCGGATTGATCTTGAAGTGGTCGATCTTGTTGCGGAGCGCTCCGCGGCTGATGCCCATCAGCTCGGCAGCGCGCGAAACGTTGCCGCGCGTGCGGCGCAGCGTGGCTTCGATGAGCGCGAGCTCCACCTCGTCCATGGTCACGTTGCCGGTGGGGAGCTCCATCTCGATGCGTCCCTCGACGCGGCGCAGCCCCACGCCACGGCGCTCGGCGGAGGGGTTTTCGATGGGAAGGTGTTCGGGCTCCAGCATATCGGTCTTGCACAGCAGCACCGCGCGCTCGAGCACATTCACCAGCTCGCGCACATTGCCCGGCCATTGATATCCGCGCATCATGGCGCGCGCCGCGGCGGAGAACTGCAGCTGCGGTTTGGCGAACTTGGTCTTGAACGTGCCCAGATAGTGCTGCGCGATGGTGTCGATGTCTTCGCGCCGCTCACGCAACGGCGGCACGCGGATCTCCACCACGTTCAAGCGGTAGAACAGATCCTCGCGGAAACGGCGTTCGTGCACCTCGGCGCGGATATCACGGTTGCTCGCCGCAATAATGCGCGTTTCGACCGAGATTTCCTGGTCGCCGCCCAGGCGGCGGAAACGTTTGGTGTCGAGAAACTTGAGCAGCTTGGCCTGCGTGAGAAGCGCGATCTCGGTGATTTCGTCCAGAAAGAGCGTGCCGCCGTCGGCCAGCTCGATGAGGCCGATCTTCTGCGTGCGCGCGTCGGTGAAGGCGCCCGGTTCGTAACCGAAGAGCTCGCTCTCCAGCAGCGTCTGCGGAAGGGTGGCGCAGTTGATCTCGATGAACGGTCCGTTGGACGCGTGCGAGCGTTCGTGAATGGTATGCGCGAAGAGCGATTTACCGACGCCGGATTCTCCCAGCAACAACACCGACGTGGTCGCACTTTCGGCGACCCTGTCGATGAGCTCCATGACATGGAGGATGGGCGGGCTGGATCCGACAATTTCGTCGCGGCGCGACGAACGGCGTGTGGCTTTCGCATGCGCCTGGCGCTCCTCGCGCAGCAGGATCTGCGCGAGCGATTCGCCCACGAGAGCGCGCAGCGTGTCCGGATCGACGGGCTTGTGCACCAACGCGCGCGCCTTGAACGAGAGCACCTTGCGATCGAGGTCGGGGAGGTCGCGCGGAACACACAGGATCAGCTGCGCGCCGGGGCTCGCGACGCGCGCCTTCTCGAGGATGGGGCGCGCGGTCTCCATGGATACCGCGTCGGAGAAGCCGAGGATGATGAGGTCGACGCGCGTCTCGCCGCGCTCGAGGTCGGTGTCGCGCAGGAGACGCACCGGACGGGCAAGCTCGCGCAGGCTCGCACGAACCTGCTCGGCGTCCCAGTCGTTGCTGTCGATGATGAGAATACGATGCGCGTCGCGCATGGAATCGCCCCGATCTGGAAACCAACGGGTATCCACGGAATAAGCAACGGGTAACGTGCAAGTCCCATGCCGGGGCCTACAGGGAAGGCCGGGCTTGCCGGGCTCCCTCGCATGCGGTAGCGTCAACGGCGGCATCAGAACTGTAACCAGGGAGCAACTCATGCGGTCCTATCGAATTATTGCAGCGGCGGGCGTGCTGTGCGTGGTCATGGGAATGGCGTGCGGAAGTAGCGACAACGGAAGCGGTCCCTCCGCGGAGGCGCCGGCGGTCTCAGGCATCAGCCCCACGACGGTGGCACCGGGAGACACGCTGGTTGTCAGCGGCTCGCATTTTTCGACGACGCCGGGCGAGAATACGGTGACATTCACCAATCCGCTTTCCGCGCGCGCGCCGGTTGAGGCGAGCGCTACGCAGCTGCGCGTCCTTGTCGATCGCGACGCGCTCGATGGGCCGGTGACGGTAACCACCGCCGGCGGCTCGGCGAAGAGTTCGCAGACGCTGACGGTGACGCGCGGGGTGGGTGACTTCTTCGTGTTTGGTGGAACCGGCGCTGCCAACGAGCTGAAGCTTCCCAATCCGACGGTGACCACGAAGTATCTCGTCATTCCGCACGCGGTCAATTCGGCCGCGCAGGTCGGCGACGATATTGCGTACTCCATTTCGTCGACAAGCACCCCTCCGGTAGCCGCCATGTCGTCGAGCATTGAACGACAGTCGACCGGGACACGCATCGAAGCCAACCAGTGGTTCGAATCGCAGCGCTGGGCCGAAGCGCAGGAGTTGGTCCGTCGCTACGGCGCCCCCCGCGGCAACGATGGCCGTGTCACGCCCAACACAACCGCGGCGGCACCTGCCGCCACGCGCCAGTTCTACGTGTTGAAATCGACCGAGCAGAGCCTGCAGGACTCACCAGCGGGGTACGCGCACATCACGGCGACGCTTCGTTACACGGGGACCAAGTGCCTGGTCTATTCCGACAACGACACGCTCGCGACCGGCAACTTCACGCAGGCGCAGTACGATAATTTTGGCCAGCGGTACGACACCTCGATCGAGGCCACCAACGTCAATTACTTCGGTCCGTATTCGGACGTGGACGGGAACGGCAAGTTGATCATGCTGGTTTCTCCCGTGGTCAACCGCCTGCAGGAACCGCCGTGCGGTGCCGGGCACTGCAATTGCGGATTCATTGCGGGCTTCTTCAATCCCCGCGATCTGTACGGATCGCCGCCCGTCACGGCCGGAACCACGAACCACGCCGAGATCATTTATCTGCTCGCGGCGGATCCCACCGGAGTGTGGGACTGCCAGTTCCCGGTGGATGCGACGGCCGCCGAGAATCTGAGCACGATTCCGCACGAGCACCAGCACCTGACAAGTTTCTCGTGGCGCTTTTTCCATGAAAACGGAAAGACACAGGTCACCTGGCTCGAAGAAGGCATGGCGCACATGGCCGAGGATCTGAACGGCGACAATTCATCGAACGTTGCACGTGGCAAGCTGTATCGCGCCGATCCCGGCGCCATTTCGCTCGAGGACAGCGATGCACCGCTCGAGCAGCGTGGCGGCATCTATCTCATGCTGCGGCTTCTCACCGATCGCTACGGAACGGGCATCTTGAAACAGATCCTGGAGAGCGATTGCACCGGTCGCGCGTGCATTCAGAACGTCACCGGGCTGGGCTTCTACGATGCCATGGCGGAGTTCCTCGCCGCGCAGTACCTGAGCGGGAAAGGAATCACGGCCGACGAGCGCTTCAACTATACGTCGATCGACATCAACGATTTTGGTCCGCTGCTGGTCGGAGTGCATGCCGCGGGCGCAACGGTGAACGACAACATCCGGCGCGCCAGCGGAGACTTTCACACCTTCACCGGCGTGCTCGGGCAGGAAACCGTGTTCCAGTTCGGTGATCCGACCGGCAACGCGAAGCTGCGGAATGCGGTCGTGCGCATCCAGTAGTGCCATGCGCGCGTCGTGGCGGGCAGGGATCGCAGCACTGCTGACGATGGCGCCGGCGCTGGCGTACGCCGGCGCACGCAGTGTCACTTCGCTCGACGGCGTTGCCACGGGCTCACGGGTACAAATCGAAGGCGTGCTGTCGACCCGCGGCAGCACGCCTTTTGTTATTCACGTGCTCGAAACGCCGGATCACGCCGAGATCACGCTCAAGCCGCACGACGCCGACGTCGAGACGCAGCTGCGGAGCCTCGACGGCCTGCACGTGTCGCTCGAAGGCGAGGTGGCGGCGCGCATGGATCCCGCCCAGCCGCGCCTGGAAGTGGTTCGCTGTGCGCTCGTGTCACCGCCCGGTGGTGGCAGTCCTGTCAATGGGATGATCACGGTGGAGGATGGGTCGTGCGTGCTTGTCACCGATGACGGCAAGCGCCTGTGGCTCGTCGGCGATCTTGCACCGGCGCTGTGCCAGCATTCGGGCGCGCGTGTGTGGGTCGTTGGCAAGAAGACCAAGCATGCGCAGGGAACCAAACCCCGCGAGTCCACTCCGTTCACACCGACGGGCTATGGCGTTATTGAGTGAAGATACACGTCCGACAGGACGTGAAAGAAACGACTGTCGAAAGCCTGACACGTTCTCACGTCTTTCAAGTTTCCGTAAGCCACTCCAATCCACGGGCTAGCATCTCACTGTCCCGGCGCACGGTCCCGTCCCGGCCGCGGCGCCGTGTTCTTGCATCGGACCCCGGCGCATCTTCGTAACGTCCGCATTCGCTTCTGATTTACTGCGCCGTGTGTCTCTGGCACCACGCTTGCCATCACGCATCCCGCCGCGCAACGGTTGCGCGCACATGAAGTGCACCCACGCCCGCCCCCACGGCGCGGCGACAATTCAAGGCGAGGAAATCGACGTGATGCCCCAACATCGGTTCGAGCCGCCCATCATTGGGACTTCTCCCGCCGCGCACCGGCTGCGCGATCTGGTTCTCACGCTCGCAGGCTCCGACGTCAGCGTCCTCATCACGGGCGACAGCGGCGTCGGCAAGGAAGTGCTCGCGCGCAACCTGCACCGCTTTTCGAGGCGCGCCCACGCTCCTTTCGTATCCGTCAACTGTGCTGCACTGGCTCCCGGAATATTGGAGAGCGAACTGTTCGGACATGATCGCGGCGCGTTCACCGGCGCGGTGCGGTCGCATGCGGGGCTGTTCGAACAGGCCAACAACGGGACGTTGTTCCTGGATGAGATCGGGGAGATACCGCCCTACATTCAGGCCAAGTTGCTGCGCGTCCTGCAGGAGGGCGAGGTGCGGCGGATGGGCGAGGGAAGCGTGCGGCGCGTCGACGTACGCGTCATTACGGCCACCAATGCGAATCTCGCGGAGATGGTGGGGAACGGCGGCTTTCGCAAGGACCTGTTCTATCGCATCAATGTTGTTGAAGCGCGCGTGCCGGCCTTGCGCGAGCGGCGCGGTGATGTGCTCGATCTCGTCATTCACTTCTTCGAGCGGCGCGGATTGCCCAAGCCGTCGATTCCGGATCCGACCCTGCAGATTCTCATCTCGTATTCGTGGCCGGGGAATGTGCGTGAGCTCGAGAATGAAATCGAGCGTGTGATGGCACTCCACGGCTCGCCCGACGCGCTCTCGACAGACATGTTCTCGGATCGCATTGCCACGGGAGCGGTGGGCGCCAGCCTCGACGTGGGTGTTTTGTGCGAGTCGCCGCTGGCGGCGGCCGTCACGCACCTCGAGGAGAATCTGTTGAAGCGAACGCTGGCGCAGACCAACTGGAACAAGTCTCAGACGGCACGACGGCTGGGTTTGTCGCGGCAGGGACTGATCAAGAAGATCAAGCGCTACGGAATTCAGCGCGGCGAGGC
>DATEHD010000262.1:0-3705 GCA_035279765.1 Candidatus Krumholzibacteriia bacterium
GCGCATGAATGGCATCGAGGCCACGCGCATCATCAAGTCGCGTTTCATGTCTGTCGATGTGATCGCGCTTTCGTTCCAGGAATCGGAGCACGCGCGCTCCTCGGTGCTTCAAGCGGGCGCCAAAGCGTACTTCACCAAGTCGGGTCCGCTGGACGAGCTCGTACGTGCCATTCGGGCGCGTCCCGCGATCACCGCCGGCATCACGCCCCACGCCGCGTCCGAGGGCAACGGGCGCAGCCCGGTGGTTCCGTCCATCCGTCCGAGAGAAACGCGTCGCGCCAGTAATCCCCTGCGAGAGAAAGCGGATGGCGCGAAGCGCGCCTCGCCCCGTCCCCGCAAGGCTTGACCGCGCCCCGCGGTTGCGCTACATATTCGTCGTTCGACTTTCCCTGTTCCTTCGCACCCGACCGGGTGCTTTCCGAGGAGGACCCCGTCATGGCTCTGCAGATCGGCGACATGGCCCCCGACTTTCAGGCCGACACCACCGAGGGCCCCATCACGTTTCACGAATGGGCCGGAGACTCGTGGGTCGTGCTCTTTTCCCATCCCAAGGATTTTACGCCGGTGTGCACCACCGAGCTCGGTTACATGGCGAAGGCCAAGCCGGAGTTCGACAAGCGCAACGTCAAGATTCTCGGCATTTCGATCGACTCGGTGAGCGATCACCAGCGCTGGAAGAATGACATCAAGGAGACGCAGGGCGCCGCGGTCACATATCCGATGATCGGCGACACCAAGATGACAGTGGCGAAGCTCTACGGCATGATCCATCCCAACGCGGAGGGCGACGCCTCGACGCGCAAAGCCGCCGACAACGCCACCGTGCGCACGGTGTTCATCATTGGTCCCGACAAGAAGGTCAAGCTGATGATTTCGTATCCGATGACGACGGGCCGCAACTTCGACGAAGTGCTGCGTGTGATCGACTCGATGCAGCTGACAAGCAAGTATGCGGTGGCAACACCGGCCAACTGGAAGCGCGGCGAGGACGTCATTATTGCCGGCTCGGTTTCGGATGAAGATGCGAAGACGAAGTTCCCCGACGGCTGGCAGTCGCCGAAGCCGTACATGCGCATCGTGAAGCAGCCGGGCGACAAGGCCTAACCGCAACGAGCGATAGAATCTACCGAAGCCCCGCGTTGCATGTGAGCAATGCGGGGCTTCTTGTTTTCATCCGAGCTTCGCTCGGGGGCGGGCATCGCCCGCTCAGTCAGATCCTCGCCCGGTGAATGCACAACTGTAGCGGCCTGCGGATTCCCTCGCGGTCCGACCCCGAACCCCGCATTCCAATTTCCATATTGCGATCCAGCGTGAGCTGCAGGAGCAAGGACGGATGTGCGACCGCCAACCAAAGGCATAAGGGAGCAAAAATGGCGTAGGCGAACAGGAGAGGGACATGCGACCGCGCAACAAAGAACGGAAAAAGGATCTGACCGAGCGGGAGGCCCGCCCCCAAGCGAGCCTCGCGGACAGCGGCAACTACTCGGCTCTCCGGGAAACGTCCGGGACGGCTTCACCGCGGAGCGGCCCATCGCGCTACGTTGAAGACAACCCGTGGTTTACCGCGTCCCCATCGGAAAAAACGAGGTGCGGCCGTTTGCCACGGTGTGATAAAATCAACAATTGTCGTATCCCGTCGGACTCTTCGTCCGGCACCATTGCGTTGCACCTTATCCACGGAGTTCACCTCATGAATCGGAAGTTATTGGTGCTTTCGATCGTGCCCGCGTTCGCCCTCCTGGGAATGTCACACGACACCCAGGCACCCGCGCAGGCAAGCACCCTCTCGGTGCCGTCCCAGCAGGGACTCATTCTCAACATTGATCCGGTCACGGGCGCGATCATCGATCACCCCGCCGCCGGTACCACCAAGCTCGCCGTTCCGGCCGAGCTCGCCGCCCACATGTCGACCTCGGATGACGGCCTGCTCGAGCAGCCGAATCCGTCGGGCGGCAAGGGCATGTACGTCAATCTGCAGGGCCGCTATCAAAACGCGATCGTGGCCACGGTGGACGCCAACGGCAAGCTTTCGACGCCGTGCGCCCAGGGCCTCAACACCGCCGCCAACACGGCGAGCCACAAGTAAGGAGGACGCGTCATGAAGCATCTGCGCAAAGTGTCCGTTCTCGTAGTGCTCGCCGGCATGCTGGCGTTGGCTACCAGCGCCGGAGCGGCGACAATCATCATCAACAACACCGACGGTGCGGGTGAAGGTTTCAACGACACCACGCCGTGGGCTCCGACCGGTGGCAACCCGGCCACCACGCTGGGCCAGGCCCGTTTGAACGCATTCCAGTACGCCGCCGATCTGGCCGGTGCGTGCCTGGTGAGCAACGTGACCATCATCGTCAACGCGTCGATGGATCCGCTCACCTGCAACGCGACGTCGGCCGTGCTCGGCTCTGCGGGTGCGGTGTCTGTGCTGCGTGACTTCGGCGGACCGCTCGCCGGCACGTGGTACGGAATGGCGCTCGCGAACGCGCTGACAGGCGTCGACAACGACCCGGGCTTTCCAGACATCCAGGCCCAGTTCAACAGCAGCATCAACGGCAGCGCGGGCTGTCTCTCCGGCTACAGCTGGTACTACGGCTATAACGCGGTGCTGCCGCCCGGCAACTGGATCGACTTCATCACTGTGGTCGAGCACGAAATCTGCCACGGCCTCGGCTTCCAGTCGTTCATTAACGTGTCGACAGGCGCCGAGTTCAATAACTTCGACGACGTGTACGAAGCGAACACGGAAAGCCATAACGCGACGCCTTCAACGCTGACGACGATGACCAATGCGCAGCGCCTGGCAGCGATGAAGACAGTCACCAACCTGCACTGGGTTGGCGCCAACGTCCAGGCTGCGAGCGGCGTCCTGACCGCGGGCAAGACCGGCACGCACGTGCAGCTCTACGCACCGACGACGGTTGCGCCGGGCTCGACGTATTCGCATTTCAGCACCGCGTGCACGCCGGATGAGATGATGGAGCCGAACTACACGGTACCCAATCACAACCGCAGCCTGGCCGCGGAAGCGTTCAAGGACGAGGGTTGGACTCTGCAGTGCCCGGTGGCGGTTGCCATCTCGTCGTTCAACGTGCGTGCGACCGATCGCGGCGCGCAGCTCAGCGCGCGCTTCGAGTCGACGTTCCCCAACGTGCTCGTGAACGTCTATCGCGGCGAAGGCTCGATGGGCGGTCTGAACGCGATGGGTACGATCGCCATGAACGGCAAGTCGACGTTCTCTTATAACGACGACACCGCGGTTCCGGGCAAGTCGTATCGCTACATGCTCGGTGTCGTGGACGGCGACGGCGAATTCGTTTCGCAGATCCAGCTGGTCACCATGCCGGGGGCGACGACTCGCCTCGAGCAGAACTCGCCCAATCCGTTCAATCCGCAGACGGCCATCCGCTTCACGCTCGCTGCCAGGCAGAACGTGACGCTCTCCGTCTACGATGTGAGCGGACGCCTGGTGCGCACCCTCGTGAGCGGTGCGCAGGAGATGGGCACGCACAGCGTCACCTGGGATGGCCGCGACAGCGCGGGCTCCACGGTGAGCTCGGGCGTGTACTTCTACCGCCTCGATGCCGGCAAGTTCAGCGACACCCGCAAGATGGTGATGCTGAAGTAGCCAAAGCAGTTGCGAGACTTCGCAGGGAAGCCCCGGGACCACTCCCGGGGCTTCTTTTTTTTACCCACCCAATAAATAGTTGA
>DATEHD010000263.1:0-2737 GCA_035279765.1 Candidatus Krumholzibacteriia bacterium
AGCGGCACGAGGGAGCCGAACAGAAAACCGACGAGGAGTTGCGTGCGAAGCTTCATCTCACACGCTCCACGCCGGGTAGCATGATCCGCAGGGTGCCGTGCCCGTCGTCGACATAGCTGATGCGATCACTCATGGCGATGAAATGTGCGCGTGTTTCGATGAGGGGAAGCGCCACCTCGCTGAATCTGCTCCTGATCCATGGGACCTGCTTGGAGAAGTAGTTTGCGACGCACGGGAAAGTACGGTCGCGCGACACGCACAGGATGTAGATAGCCTCCTTGCCTTCAAAACGCTCCGCGCTGACAGCCAGTTCGTCTGCCGAGACAGGGACGGCGCGCATACCGGGCACCGCATCGGGAATCGCACGCCGGATGTTTCTCGCATCGGCTGACTTCATCGTATCCATGGCGGCAAGCGCGACAATACGTTCCGCCAATTCGCGTGACGTGAGGTCCTCCGTCGCGAACATGACCACCGCCTTGGGAGGCGTGCGGTCGCCGAAGAGCGCAGGATCAATTGCCCATGCGCCGCACCCGTGTGGATCCCCCTCCGTTAATAAGGCGCTTCCGCCGCGCGCGTCGATGGTAACAGCGTCACGCGCGAGAGCATCGCATGTCGCCGCCGATATCACCGGCAGAGCCTGACCGTCGACGCCGAGCATGCGGGCGCATCGTTGGCGTGAGAGCAGCACGTACGTATTGTCCCATGCAAGGGGAACGACTGCATTCTGCCGACGTCCCTGTGCGTAGTCGATGACCGCAGGATCGTCAGTGATCATCGCGTCAGCCTGGCCGGCGACCAAGTTCATTGCTTCGGCGGGGGCCGCGTGCATGAAACGAATGACCGGGAGAGCGATCGCTGTTGGATGAATCGCTACTTCATCCGCGCGGGAGTTGTCAGCAACGAGTTCCCACGGACCGGTACCTATCATCCGGCCGTTGCCACGCGGCCTTTTAACGATCGCGAACATCGGAAGGGCCAGAAATCGGATATCCGGAATATCGAGTTGCCCATGAACGATCAAATGCGTCTCGTCGACCGTGTCGACGGGGAACATGGGCGCCGGTCCGAAGCTCTCCTTCACGTCGTACGCGGTCACAGGCTTGTCGTCCCAGAAGTGCGCGTCTTCGTCGATCTCGATGTACCAGCCGTCGCTCGCTTTCTTCCATGATTTCGCGATGCGGGGCTGAACAATGTTATGACAGTCAACGGTTACGAGTGTCTCGTATAAATGACCGAAAACGAATTGTTCAGCGCGATTCTGCGGCCAGGGTGCGTGCGAGAAATCAATCTCGTCGGAAACCACGACCGTGAGTGTGTCGGCCGGATGAACGGCGGGGACCCGCGTCTCGCAGGGAGGCGCGGACGCTTGCTTGACGGATGCCGGACCGCCGCAACTGGACACAGCGAACAGCAGCCCAATCGCTACGACGAAGCGCGCCTTGCGCAGGTTGAAATGGATTTTGTGGCTCAAAATTCGAAGGGTTGGATGGGTCCCTGACGGGAATCATGTGGGGATTCGCGCGCGCCGGTCCACCGCTTTTTGAGACAATTGGCCGCCCGGCCCCCGCTGTGGTAACTTGCTGCAATGACGACGGCTCGCATTCGTGCCCGGAGTGCCTTTCTGGCCCTCGGAATCCTCCTCGTAGCCAACCTCGTGGGCGGCGCGGCGGCGCCCCAATTACCCGCCGCGGCCGACGAAGACTGGTTCGTCATCCGCATCGGTGGGAGTGCGGTGGGCACCGCGTCCGAGCGCTGGACCGCCGGCGACGGAGAAACCAACTTTCAGGCGCAAATGAACCTGAGCTTCACGCGCATGGGCACACCGCTCTCGATGACGATTCTCACCGAGGAAGCGTGCACGCCGGCCGGAAAATTCCTGCGCTCGCGCATGCAGAGCACCGTGTCCAACCTCACCTCGAGTGCCACGCTCGACGGCGACTCGCTGCGCTATGAAACCACCGCCGGCGGCTCGACGCGGCATGCCGTCATGCCCTGGAAGCGTGACGCGGTGAGCGAGAAAAAGGGACGCGAGCTGGTGGCGCACTGGCTCTCCGGCGCCGCACCGGAAACGACAATCACCGTGTTCGATATTTCGGATGGCGATTTTCGCACCAGCCGCCTGGTGCGCGGGAAGCGTCTCAACGCTCCCATTGGCACCACCGAGCGCGACGTGATTCCCGTGGATGAATTCGATCCCGGCGCCACCACGGCGTCCTCGACCACATGGTATGGCGCCACTGGAGAGCACGCGGCTGAGCGCACATTGGTGCGACAGCTCGGTGTGGAAATCGAGATCGTGCACGTGAGCACCGCGGAGCTCGAAGCCACGGAGATCGAGCCCAGCTTCGACATCATCAAGCAATCCATGGTCCCGTGCCCCGGCTTCCCGGTGCCGGCGTCCCGCATGGACGCCATCACGCTGGTCCTGGATTTTCCCGGCACGCCGCCGCCGCAGTCGATGAACGGGCCGAGTCAGCGTGAGGTGTCCAGAAACGGTGGCGCCGTGACGCTCGAGCTCACGCGCGCCGTTGCCGACAAGCAGACCGTATCCGATGACAAGCGCGACGATTTCCTGAAGCCCGATCGTTTCGTGCAATCCGATGCGCCGCAGATCAAGGCGGTGGCCGACAGTCTGCGCAGCGCCACGCGCTCGGACCCGTGGGTGCTCGCGCGCACCGTCGCGGCCTGGGTCGACTCGCACATCACGCACAAGAACATGGAGCAGGGGTACGCG
>DATEHD010000264.1:0-5161 GCA_035279765.1 Candidatus Krumholzibacteriia bacterium
CCACGAGAAGTGGGACGGCTCTGGCTATCCGCGCGGCTTGAAGGGTGAAGAGATTCCGCTCGCGGCGCGGCTCTTTGCAGTGGCGGATGTGTGGGACGCGATCCGCTCCGACCGCCCCTATCGCTCCGGATGGGGCGAAAAGCGCGCGCTCGACTTCATCCGCTCCGTGTCGGGCACTCATCTCGACCCGCGCGCTGTCGATCTATTCCTGAAAGTTCACGAAGAAACGAAGCGCGAGACCACGGAACCCGTGCCCGCCTATCACGCATGAGGCGCGTAACGCGCCCATGCAACGCGCTCGCGTGCCTCTGCCATAAAAAATGGCCGCCCCGCATTCGGGACGGCCATTTTCATTCATAGCTTGTAGTGAACGACTACTTGCGGAAGAGCGCCTTGACGTGACCGAGCGAAGTCGGCTCTGTCGCCAGCGGATTCACCGACTCGAGGACGAGCACACAATCGTCGAAATCGCCGTCACCCGGAGCGCCGGCAAGCGGCTCGTCGAAGCAGAGGAACCATTCGCCGGCATTCAGGCCCGTGCCCTTGAACGCGATCATGCGCGCCAGACCACCGGGATTGCGAGAATCCTGCGAGAACACGGTTCCGGCCTGAACCGACAGGTAGATGCCGAAGTCGTTCGCGGTGAAGCCGCCAAACGTCGTCGTCGACAGGAAGTTGGACGCCGCGTCGAACCGGTTGACGACCAGGATGGCCCCGGGCTTGAACGACATGGTCGAGAAACCTTTGATTCCCACCGAACCGCTCAAGACGAAGAACAACGGCGGGATCACCGCGCTCGCATTGTAGACGCCGACCTGCTGAATGGCAGCGTTCGGCGAAGACTGGTACACGAGGGTGAGGGACGAGTTGCCCGACCCCGTCTGCTGAAACACCTGGTCGGCCTGCTGGTCGGTGTTGACGTTGATCGACTCACCGATGCTTGTGAAGTACGCCTGCAATCCGCCGCCGACGACGGGTACCTGCGGAACGCGCGGGCCTGCGGTGGCAACGGAGGCGCTACCCAGAGCGATGAGGCTCACGGCCGCGACGATTGTCTTTAGCCTGTTGGTCATGGTTGCCTTTCTCTCGAACTGCGTGTCGCAGTGACTGAGACGGTGCAAAGCAAAAGTGTTAGCGCGTCCTACTTGCGGAACATCGCCTTGACGGTACCGAGGCTCGCCTGCTGAGTCGGCAGCGGATTGATCGATTCCAGGATACAGACGGCGTCGTCAAAGTCCTGATCGCTGGCACTTCCGGCCACCGCATGGGCGGGGCTGACGCCGGCGCCATTGACTGCCGTGTCTTCCCAGCACAGCCACCACTCACCCGTGTTGATGCCGGTGCCCTGGAACGCGAGCATCTGCGCACTTCCGCCCGGATTGCGAGCATCCTGCGAGTACAACACCGGACCCGAGGGGTTCTGGAGGAAGAATCCGAAATTGCCGGCGTTGATGCCGAGGTATGTCGTGCTGCCCTGGAAGGCCGCGGCGGCGTCGAAGAGATTCACGATCACGCGGTCCGGTGCGGTCCGGAAGCTCATCACCGCGAACCAACCATTGGTGGCGGTACCGGGAAACACCTGGTACAGCACCGGTGACGGATCGGCCGCGTTGTAGATGCCGAGCGAGTTGATCGGCGCGTTTCCGGTGAGCTCGACCTTGAGCGTCAACAGGCCGTTGCCGGATGCGGACTGCGACCACACCTGCGCGTTCTGCTGATCGGTGAGCACGTTGATCGACTCACCCTGGCCGTTGAGATATCCCTGCAGCGATCCGCCGAGCACATTGACCTGCGGAACGCGAAGACCAAATGCATTCGCCTGCGAGACGATCGACGAGACCCCGAGTACAACCAGGCTCGCGGCCGTGACAAACATTCTTTGCCCTTGTTTCATGATGGCCTCTTCCTGGACTGCAACACCACGCAGTCGTGTGAAAATCTGTATATGGAGCTGCGGTCAGAATTCGACCTGTTTGTGGCAGCGGCGATATTGTAACGGAAGGGACGACCGTTTTCCATACCGTAATCCCCTATTCTGCAATGACGTGGCGGGGCTGTGCTGCAGGAACCCGCACCCGGGATGGCTGGCCGGTCACTCGTAACGTAGCGCTTCGACGGGATTGAGCGTGGCTGCCCGGCGCGCCGGCCACATGCCGAAAAACACCCCAACCAGGCCGCTGAACACGAAGGCGAGGATGATCGCCATCGGGGAAATGCTTGTATTCCACTGATTCAGCTTTGCCATCACGATGGCGCCGGTCAGGCCGAGCAGAACGCCGGCGGTTCCTCCCAGCAGGCACAGCACCAGCGCTTCAACGAGGAACTGCGTCATGATGACGCGCCGGGTCGCACCCAGCGCCTTGCGAACGCCGATCTCGCGCGTGCGCTCGGTGACGGACACGAGCATGATGTTCATGATGCCGATGCCGCCCACGATCAGGCTCACCGCGGCGATGCCGGCGAGGAGCCGCGTGAATGTCTTGGTGGTGTCTTCCAGCGTGGAGAGAAGATCGGCCTGTCGCCGCAGCATGAAGTCGTCGTCCATGCCCGGGCGAATCTTGTGCTCGCGGCGCAGCACTCGCTCCATGTCGATCATGGCGAGATTCATGTTGTTCATGTCAGCCACCTGCACCGTGATCGAGCGCAGGCGATCGGTTCCCATCACGCGATAGCGCGCGGTCTGGAGCGGAATCAGCACCTGCTCGTCGAGGTTCTGAAACGATCCCTGCGACCCTTTCTCCTGCAACACGCCCACCACTTCGAACTGCACACCGGCAATCTCGATGGCGCTGCCGATGGATGCACCGGAGTTGATATTGAGCATGGCCGGCACGTTGGAGCCGAGCACACACACGCGATTGCGCGCATTGTCATCGGCGGCGGTGAACATATGGCCCGTCGCAATCTTGAAGCGACGCACGCTCGTGTAGTTGGGTTCGGTGCCGTTGACGCTGACATTAATGTTGGCGCTGCCGCTCTTTATCTGCATGTTCTGCGCGAGCTCGGGGAGCACGGCCTTGATGAAGCGCATGTCGCTCTGCAGCGCTTCCGCGTCGTCGATGGTAAGGCTCACGCGCGACATCTGGGCCACGCCGCCGCGGAACATCTGCCCGGGATAGGCGGTGAGCAGGTCGGGGCCCAGCGATTCGATGCGCCCCTGCACGGACTTCTGGGCGCCCTGGCCGAGCGCCACCATCGTGATCATCGCGGCCACGCCGATGATGATGCCGAGCATGGTGAGGGCGGATCGCAAGCGGTGGTTACGAATCGCCTGCAGCGCGACGAGGATGACTTCCTTGAAGAACATGCTATTTCTGCGTCGGCGGAGGTGTCGCACTACCCGCCGGGCGCTGCTGCTGCATTCCTGGAATTCCGCCGCCGCCGGTCATGCGCTGCATGCGGTCGCGCATTTCCTTCTGCGAATTGACGAGTGACGCGCTCGGCAGCACGATCACCTTGTCGCCTTCCTTGAGTCCGTCGGTGACTTCGACATAGTCGAGATCGGTGAGGCCGGTCTTGATGTTCACAGGCACGGGCTTCCCGTCACGAATGGTAAAGACGATGTAGCGCCCGCCCGTTCCACTACGCGCGCGAAACGTTCCGTTGCCCATGCCACCGCCCCCGCGCCACTTTCCGCCTCCACCCATACCGCCGCCACCACCACCACGCCATTGTCCTCCACCACCCATGCCGCCGCCTGCGCCCGCATTACCTGAGGGAGCCGGACTTGGCCCGGGCGCAGCGCCTGCGTTGGTTGCGCCACCGTTCCAACCTCCATGATGCATGCCGTCGCTCGCGGCAGTGCCGGCGCCGCGATGCGCACGCGATGTATCCGCCTTCGCGCCCGCTGAATCCGCCTTGCCTCCGGGGCCGCCCTGGGACGCGCCCTGCGGGCGCGTCGATTCCGCCATGAGCTCCTGCTGCACCGCCTGCGGATCCAGATTGAGCACGGTGGCGGCGCTCGCCACATCACGTGGTGTGCGCAGCGCTGCATACGGAATCGCGAGCACGTTCTCGCGCGTGCCCACGTTGATCTGCACTTCCGCGTTCATGCCCGGCATGAGCAGATGATTGGGATTGGCGATGCGCACCAGCGCCGGAAACATGGTGACGTTCTGCTGTACGGTGGCCTGCGGCTCGATCTTGAGCACGCTTCCCAGGAACGGCCGGTTCGGAAACGCATCGACGGTGATCATCGCTTCCATGCCGGGCTGCACCTTGCCGATGTCTGTTTCATCCACCAGCGTTCGAATCTGCACGGTGTCAAGATTCGCCATGCGCATGAGCACGGTGCCGCCGCCAACGTCCCTGGTGGGCGACGAGATGACGGTGCCGAAATCAACATTCTTCGAGATGATGGTACCGCTCACCGGCGCGCGCACCTTGGTGTCGTCCATCGCGTCGCGCGCCGTGGCCAGCGAAGTCTGCGCGCGGACCACCTGCGCCTCCGCCTGCACGTAGGCAAGGCGCGCGTCTTCGTACGCTTCCTTGGTGATGCTCTGCGTCGCCACCAGCGTGTCGGCGCGCGCCAGCTTGAGCTTGGTGTTGACGAGCGTGGCGTTCGCCACCTGGAGGTCGGCTTGAGCCTGCTCGAGATCATTCTTGGGAAGGCGTGGGTCGATGCTCGCCAGGAGCTCGCCTTTCTTGACGTCGTCCCCGGTATCCACCGGGAGGTCGAGAATTTCGCCCGAGGCTTTCGACTTCACATCGATGAAAAGCACCGGTTCGATGGCGCCCGACGCCGATGCACTCACCTGAATGGTGCGCTTCTCAACGGCGACTTCCTCATATAAAGGAGCGGCTTCTTTCTTGTGGCAGGCCAGCAACACCAGTAACACGGTGCCGGCGATCCGCGCCAAACGCTGCGAGGGGATATTCATTGCATCATATTAAACCGCCGACCCCGTCCGACGTTGCTGGAAATATCACGCCCCCGAAGGTCCGGAGTTCCCCTGCGCGCCGGGGGAGCCTCCATGGTTCCCCATAACGGCATGTCAGTTGCTCAACCCTTCTTTGGTTCGATTCACCGGCAATTGTTTCCGGCACTGTTTCCGGCCCGGGACGCCGCGCGGCGCGTGTAGCGCCGCTTGCCGCGCCCGGTACCCAACATGATGGAAGTGAAGGCACTATGAGCATCATGCCGCTGCGAAATCGCCGCCCC
>DATEHD010000265.1:0-9167 GCA_035279765.1 Candidatus Krumholzibacteriia bacterium
CTGCGGCGCACGGTTCAAATATGTGTCCCACGGGCGCGACGCGACGTGCGCTGCCCAGCGCGCGCGCAGATCCGTGTACGTCTCGGCTACCGGCTCGCCCACACGCTGGCGAAGCCCCGCGTGAATATCATCGAGGAGAAGATTGGTGCGCGGGACCTGGTTCTCGTAGGCGAGGCGCAGCGTCTGCGTGAAGGCGATGTCCACACTCTTCCAGTGGGAGTACGCCGACTCGACCGTACGGCAGGTCTCATCAATGCGCGCGGTGGACCCGTTGGCGTCGATCGCTTCCGCTGCCACCAGCACGCCGTGTACTTCGCGGGCAAAACGTTCCGCGGCCTGAGCCGTGGCGGCAATGTCGCAGCCCTCGCCGCGCGAAAGCTCGAGCGAGAGCACCAGCTCGGAAGCCAGGTCGTGGATACGATCGGTGGTGGCCGGTAAGAAACTGGCCATGCGCAACGGTCCTTCGTGCGCCAAAACGTGGCAGCCATCGGTGTGATGGCGTGTCCGGGCGCGTGAAGAGACTGTTTCGCAAGGCGCGTGCCTCGCGCGCGGCGTTTACTTGATGCCGTGCTTGCGCTTGTAGTCGAGCCAGTTGGCCTTGAGGTCGATGAAGGCGTCGAAGTCGGGTTGGATCAGAAACGGGTTGGTCTTTTTTTCGTGGCCGATGGTAGACGTCGGCGCCACACCATAATTGTGTCCCGGCCATACTTTCGTGGAATCCGGAAGCTGCATGAGCTTCTGCAGGCTGTCCCACTCTTTCTTGGCGCCGGGGCCGAGATCGGTGCCGCCCACCTTGCCGACGAACAACACGTCGCCGGTAATGACGTTGTCCTCGCACACGCAGCAGATGTGGTCGTCGGTGTGGCCCGGCGTGTAGAGAAAGCGCAGCGTCAGATCGCCGAGCGGGAGCGTGTCGCCGTCGTCGACTTTCTTGTCGAGGTCGAGGTGCATCGAGACATGGCCCACCGTCTTGCCGTTAAACGCCTCCCGCGCAGGATTGATCCCCCAGCAGTGATCGTTGTGGCCATGCGTGATCACGATGTATTCGACCTTCAGGCGTTCCTGCACGATGAGCTCGGCGTAGCGTGCGAGGTCGGGTGGCGGATCGAAGACGGCGGCAACGCCGCCGATCTTGTCGGCGATCAAGTATGCAAAGTTGCGATCCCCGCCGGCGTCGATCTGATGGAAGATCATGTTCGTTTCTCCTTCACAGCGCTGACGAGCACCATGCCGTAGAGCGGGCGCAAGAACGGCATCGCGCGCTCGATGCGGTCGTCGAGCTTGCGCAGCGGCCGCTGCGTGTTGTCGCCGAAGACGCGATAGAAGCGCTCCAGGAAAAGAGAATACATGAATTGGACGTTGGCAAACCCGAATTGATCGATCTTCTGGAGTTCGGGATTGAAGAGCTGGCGCTCGTCCGGCGTGGCGACGAGCTCAACCGGGAACACCTTGCGCAGCTTGCGCACAATCACATGATTGGCCACCGGCTCGATCGCGTAGTATGCGCCGCCGGGCCGGGTGATGCGGCTGATCTCGCGGTAGACGTCGTCGAGCATCATGTGCAGGTGATGCAGAATCGCGAAACAGATCACGATATCGAACTGTTCGTTGGCGTACGTCGTCTGGCCCGCCGCGAACACATCGAAGTGTGTGTGGCCGGAAAGCCCCATGAGCTCCGCGCGCCGCTTCGCCTTCTCAATTGAGACGGGGGAGAGATCGAAGCCCCACACCTCCGCGCCGCACGCGGCGAGCAGGCACGAGTTCTCGCCCGCACCACAGCCGTAGTCGAGGACGCGCGTTCCTTCCAGCGGCATGATCTTCGCGAACAGGTTGTCCTTGGCAAAATTCCCGATTTTGGGCCGGGCTTTTCTGTAGCGCTCGATGGTATGCGGCTTGAGAGCGAGAACTTCGTCTCTCAATTCTGCGGACTCACGATCGAAAAAGTCTTTCTCGCTCGCGAGCAGCTCCGGTGTGGACTTTGATTTCACGCCGGACATCTTATTGTGAGCCGCCGCCCGCGCGCAAGGGTTGAACGCGGGGCTCTCATTGCATACACTCCGGCCATCATGCTCACGTGCAAGCTTCGCTGCTGCGCTGATATCTCGAGGGCCCGTGAGAGGAGCCGGAATGACCGATGAAGTGATTCCGGCTGAGGTTCAGCAGTTCATTGTGAAGAGAATCGACAACATCGCCCAGCTGGAAACCCTGCTCATCATGGCCGGGCACGCCCGGGAATCGTGGACCGTCCCATCGCTGGTACGGCGTCTCTATATCAGCGAGGCAGATACGGTCGCTGTACTCGCGCATTTGCGCGCGCAGGGCTTGATCGTTGCGGAGGAAGGCAGTCCGCCGAAGTTTCGGTTTCAGCCCGAATCGGACGACTTGATGGGGCTGGTCTCACAGACGGCAGCCATCTACGCGCGCCATCTTGTGCCCGTCACCAATCTCATTCACTCCAAGATGACGACACGAATCCGGCAGTTCGCCGACGCATTCAAACTACGCAAGGAAAAGGACGAGTGAGCATGGCCGGCGTCATTTACGGATTGTGCGCGGTGACGGCGATTGCGTGTGCGTGGCTCTTGCTGCTCGCGTACCGGCGCAGCAGGTACAAGCTCCTGTTGTGGAGCGGGCTCTGCTTCGTGGGATTGACGATCAACAATATCCTGCTTGTGATCGACAAGCTCGTGGTGCCGTACTACGACCTGTCGGTGTGGCGTTCGGTCTCCGCGCTGGTATCGCTCGGCGTCCTGCTTTACGGGCTCATCTGGGACGCGCGATGAACGGACCGTTGAATGCACTGCTCTTCGGCGCCAGCGCCATGGCCGCCCTGGTGGCGTCGCTATTCTTCCTGCGCTTCTGGCGCAACACGCGCGATCGCTTTTTCCTCTTTTTTGCCGTGGCCTTCCTGATCGACGCCGTCACCCGGGTTGTGCTGGGGCTGAGCGTGTTCCCCAAAGAGTCGGAGCCGCTGTTCTACGTGGCGCGCCTGCTCTCGTTTGCCATTATCATCGCCGCCATCGTCGACAAGAACCGGAAGTAGGGCGTTGAACGGGACCGGTACACCCTGTAAACTCAAGACTCTACAGGGAAGGAAGGCATGCGCCGACCGATCTCTAGTGCGGTACAGGAAGGCGAAGATGAAGCGATGTCTGATGATGATTTCGGCATGTGTCGTTCTCGCCGCGTCTTCCGCCAGAGCGGGCCTTTGGGAGTTGCACATTTACTCGGACGCTGCGCTGACTGATTCGACCATAAGCGATAGCTCGCCGCGCATTGTGAACTTCTACGTGGTCGAGAAGGGATATTTCTCGGGTGCGACGGGTGTGAGATTCTCAACTGAGCCGACCGCAGGGTTCACCGGTGTGTGGCTGGGGGATGCCACCTCGTACTTCAAGATGGGCACGAGCCCGACGGATATCGCTGTCGGCTACGCAGCCTGCATTCCGCCGCCTATCCTGGTTATCACGATGACGTACCAGTTGTACGGAACTTCGGCGCCATGCAGCGAGTTGAGGATTGCACCGCCCGCCTGTTGTTCGGGAGTGGTTGCCCCGGACGTAGATTGTTCGTTCGGCGAAGGCCAGATTACCGACCTCAGAAGTCTGCATATTAATTGCCCTGTTGTGACCGAACCGACTACGTGGGGGCGCGTGAAGGCGCTGTATCGGAACTGATATGAGGCGGACCACAAATCGACAGTTACTAATCGTCTTGATTGCGGTGGTTTCCTTCGCAAATGCAGCGCACGCAAACGAGCGCATCGAATTGTTTTCAGACGAAGCGCTTACAAGCCACACGTTGATCGATGACGCGCCTCGCATAGTAGACGTATATGTGGCGCACTTTGGAATGGAAATTGGGACCACGGGATGTGCTATCAAGCTCGTCCCCTCAGCGGGGTTCACCGGCGTCTGGCTTGGTGACACGTCCAGCTACATTGTTTTTGGAGACTCGCAGGCGGGTATCACGGTTCTCTATAACCAGCAGTGTTTCTTTGGCTCGACAGTGATGTTCAAAGCCAGGTACCAGCTATTTGGGACGTCGACATGCAGTTCGTTGCATACGGCCAGTCAGTACTCAGCCTTACCGTATTGCGATCATTGCTTTAGCGAATATCTGCTCCCCAGCAGTTCGCTATCCATCAACTGCCCGCTTCCCACACAACCAACCACATGGGGCCGCGTGAAGGCGCTGTATCGCTAGTGCCAATAGATTGGGAAACGACATGAAACGAGCTGCGGATTGCGCCGCCCGATGGGTTTTCGCAGGTGCCTGCGGCGGATGTTGGTTGCTCTTTCGTGGAAGGGGTCATCACGGATCTCAGGAACCTTCACGTCAATTGCCCAGTCGCAACCGAGCCCACAACATGGGAAAGCGTGAAGGCGCTGTATCGGAATTGAGACGACGAATTACATCGTGAAAACGAAACTGATTGTCGCAGCGATTGTGGCTTTGGCCTGTCTGCCATCGCTTGCCTTTGGTGATGGATATCTCTCGCTCTACTCTGATGCTTCACACACGGACTGTGCACTCTCCGATACGGCGCCCGCCGTGGCGAACGTCTATATGGTGGACTTCGGCTATGCGATTAACGCTCTTCGCTTTCGTATTGCCGCCAGCCCAGGTTTCACGGGAGCGTGGCTGAGCGAGACGTCACCATTCACGACGATTGGAAATTCCCAGACAGATATGTCGATGAGTTTCGGCAGCTGCCTGATCGGTCAGGTTCTGGTGCTGACGATGACCTATCAACTATTCGGGACGTCGACGTGCAGCCAACTTTCGGTCGAGGCGCCGTCGGGCCTTTCTGATCCGATCTGCTTGGACTGCAGTTTCGGGACGGAGTGCGCCGGCTATTTCCCCCTCCACGTAAACTGCAGCGGTTCATTTGGGTGCGACCCTCTGCCGGTCAAACCGACCACGTGGGGAAGCGTCAAGGCGCTCTATCGCTGACTAATCGTCTGTCAGCTCGCGGGAGTGTTCGAGGCGGCGGAAGCGCAGTTGCTGTGCGGTGAGGTCTTCGTCGTGGGACATGATCACGTCGGCGATCTCATTGCCACGCACGACAGCCTTGAGATGCGGAAACACGAAGGCCTTGAGCTTGGGGAGCTTGAGGCGTTCGCGGCGGGCGTGGATGTTGGCCTTCCATTCGGGATCGAGCCTGGTTCCAAATTCATCAAAGATGCGCTGCGCTCCGGCGGCGTCGGCGGTTGATTTGATCACCTGCAGCCGCGTGAGGAGATCGCTCACTCCCGCGTGCACGCGCTCGATATCGAGGATACGCACGAAGAAATCGCCTTCGACTTTCTTCACCTCGACGCCGTAGTTCTTGCCCTGCTCACCGCCACGCACGAGCCACATGAGGATGGCGTGGTGGCCACGGTCGTGCGCTTCACGCACCTCGTCGCCTTCGACGCGATCCATGCGCGACATCCAGCCCTGCAGGTAGCCGACGTACGCGGTCTCAACCACCACGCTGCGCATTGACGCGTCGTACGCGCCGAACTCCACCATCTTGGGATCGCCGATCATATACAGGCCCACCAGGTCGGCGCGGCACTCTTCCAGCGCCGAGTACAAACGGCCTAATGACGCGCGCGGATCCGTTCCCAGCGCTGGATCGGGACGGCCCGACCCGTGGCCGATGACTTCGTGCAGGTACACGTGCAGCGGGCGGATCAGCGTGCTGGTGAGCGCGAGCACCGAGTCGCGGTACTCGGGCAGGTAGAACTCGTTGACCACCATTTGCTCGAGGCCCTCGGCGCGCGTGTTCTCGACATTATTGAGAATGACGTTCTTGCTGCCGTACTGATTTCGAATGTCGTTGTAGTTGGGAAGATTGTACGCCGCGGGCGACACCGGCCCGGCATCGCCGGTCTCGATCAACACGTTCACGATGGTGGCGACGGGTCGCGACACTTCGGTGCGCTTGAACAGATCCGGCCACGGCATGCGCGATTCAAAATACGACGCGTGCTCGGCAATCTTCTCGATCAAGCCACCGCCGGCGCGGAAACTGGCGTTCCCCTCGAACTGCGCGATGGTTCCGCGCGGATCGAGGTAGCTCTCAATGAATCCGTTGAGATAATCGACCCGCGCGTCGCTCTGGAGCCAGTGGATCATGTGCTCGCGGAAATGCGCTTCGTCTCCGCTCGCGTAGTACTCGAGGAGCGAGCGCAGCGCCGCGCGTTGCTCGTCGTTTTCCGCGTGGGGGATGGCGAGACGGACAAAATGCGAAATGGTTTCCAACTCAGCCCCGAACAATCCGCCGATGCGATAAACCTCAGGCACCACGCGCCCGTCATTGCTGCGCCCATAGCGAACGTTGATTCGGTGCTGCCACTCACTTGGCAACGCCTCGATTTCCGCGCGTGTGATTCCAGGGTCGTAATAATTGATGGCGCTCTGCGCGATGATGTCGCCGTCGGCGGACTGGTACGTCTGCACGGGCTCGTGTTTCGCGTCAAAAATGGATGCCCGTAACCGCTCCAGGAGTGCCAGGGGATCGCCGGCAAAGTGCGCGCCCCGGTGCGCCGCGTGGCGAACGGCGTCGGAGAGCATGTGAAACGTCAATGTCGCCGGAACGAATTTGTGATGCGTGTGGTGGTTGTACTGGCCGTGGTGCACCCAGACCAGCTTCAAGTAGTCGTGCAGCGCTTCGCGAACGGGTTTTTCGAGGCCGTCGGAATGCGCGAACGCGGTCTCCAGGAGCCGCACGATGGCGTCCGCGTCGCGATGGGCCTGCCGGTACGCAATGGCGTTCCCGGGGATGGCCGCGCGGTACATCAGGTAGGCAAAACGTTTCTCGCGGAGGGAGAGCGCCTCGAAGCCGGGCGCCCCAATACCGATCACCAGTGCGTCGCAGCCACCGGGGCCGAGGCGCTCTAACTCCCCAACGAGGGGCTTTTCCGTGGAGGCGGGTGTCTCGCGTCGTGTCATTCGCGTATTCTACACAGTCCTTATCTCGTCTGCTACAATCGCGAACGGAGGAGTTCGTGCGACGTTGCGCGGGACGCAACCTGCGCAACGACTGCAACAAAGCAATCGGCATGCCCACCCGCAAGCCCACGCGTGCCGATGTCGAGGCCCTGCGCCGCGACATCGACCACCACAATTACCGCTACTACGTCCTCGACGATCCGGAAATCTCGGACGCCGAGTACGACCGTCTCCTGCGCCGGCTGGAAGAAATCGAGTCGCAGTGGCCGGAATTTCGTTCCGCCGATTCGCCTACGCAGCGCGTCGGCGCAATGGCCCCCACCGCGGGCTTCAAGGTCATCACCCGCACCGTGCCCATGCTCTCCATTGATAATGCCATGGACGCGGACGAAGTGCGCGAATGGCGCGAGCGGCTCGTGCGCGCGGTGGGAGCCGACGGTGAGCGCGACTACGTGTGCGAACCCAAGATGGACGGCACCGCTGTCGAATTGATTTACGAAAAGGGAGTATTCGTGCAGGCGTCCACCCGCGGCGATGGCACGAACGGCGAAGACGTCACCGCCAACGCGCGCACCATCCGCGCGATCCCGCTCAGACTACGCACGGCGGAGGGCCCGGCGGCAAAGAAGCACAAGATCCCCGCGCTCCTCAGTATTCGTGGCGAAATCTACATGCGCCTCGCCGACTTCGAGAAGATCAACAAGAAGCAGGCCGACACCGGCGACAAGCTCTACGCCAACCCCAGAAACACCGCCGCTGGTTCTTTGAAGCAAATTGATCCGCGTGTTACCGCGGAACGACCACTGCGATTTTTCGCGTATGGAGCGGCGGGCCTTTCCGGTACCGGCATTCATTCCCAATGGGAGTGCCTGGAAACCTTCAAGCAGTGGGGCCTTCCCGTGAACCCGCTCTCGCAGCGTTGCGATTCCATCGAAGACATCATCGCGTATCACGAGAAGGTGGCCGCGCAGCGCGACAAGCTTCCGTACGAAATCGACGGCGTCGTCATCAAGGTCAACGATTTCGCGGTCCAAACCGAAGCCGGCACGCGCTCGCGTTCACCGCGCTGGGCGCTGGCGTGGAAATTTCCGCCGCAGGAGGCGCGCACCAGGGTGAATTCCATCGCCGTGTACGTGGGCCGCACCGGCGCGCTGACGCCCGTCGCGCATGTCGAGCCCGTGCACGTGGGCGGAGTCACGGTGAGCAACGTCACGCTCCATAACGAAGACGAAGTCCTGCGCAAGGACGTGCGCGTGGGGGATACGGTGTGGGTACGCCGCGCCGGCGATGTGATCCCCGAACTCGTCGCTCCCATCCTGGAATTGCGCAAGGGCAACCCTCCGAAGTTCAAGATGCCCGTCAAGTGCCCGGTGTGCGGAACACCCGTGGAGCGCGCCGAAGGCGAAGCCGTCACGCGCTGTCCGAACACCACGTGTCCCGCCCAGATTCGGGGACGCCTGGTGCACTTCGCGTCGCGTGGTGCCATGGATATCGAAGGACTGGGCGAGAAGCTCGTCGATACGCTGGTCACGACGGAACTCGTACACGACCCGTCCGACATCTACGAGCTCACCGTGGACAAGCTTGTCGAGCTCGAGCGCATGGGTGAAAAGTCCGCGCAGAATGTGATCAATGCCATCGAGGGATCCAAGCACACCACCATGGCGCGCTTCATCTACGGCCTCGGCATTCTCGGCGTGGGCGAAACCGTGGCCGAGCTCCTCGCCAACAACCTGCAATCCATCGATGAGCTGCTCGAAGCCGACACGGACAAACTCTCCGAGATCCACGGCATCGGGGAAGTGATCGCAGAGGAGATTCACGCCTGGGCGTCGGTGGCGAAGAACAAGCGCGTGGTCAAACGTCTCATCGCCGCCGGCATTACCTTTGAAAGCGCACCGCGCGCTACCAGTAACGAATTCGACGGGCAAACCTTCGTCTTCACCGGAACACTGACCAAGTTCACCCGCGAAGAAGCCGAAGCGGAAGTGAAGAAGCGTGGCGGCAAAGCCGCGGGCTCGGTCTCCAAGCAGACGAGCTACGTGGTCGCGGGTGAAAAAGCAGGCTCCAAGCTCGAGAAAGCTCAGAAGCTCGGCGTCGCCGTCATCGACGAAGACGAGTTCCTCAAAATGATTGGCCGCTGACGCAGCGCAAGGATTACCATCATCCCATGATCGCCCTCGCATTCGCGGCCGCGCTCCTCACCGCACCCGCGCTTTCAGCAC
>DATEHD010000266.1:0-4432 GCA_035279765.1 Candidatus Krumholzibacteriia bacterium
TCGATCAGAAGGATTTACTCAGAAGTCTCCAGGGTATTTCGGCTGTTGTTCCCACCAAGACATCGTTGCCGATCCTGTCGACATTTCTGATGGAGACGCGCGGCGACGGCAAAGTCACGCTGACAGCGAACGATCTCGACGTGTCGCTCACCAACACACTCTCCTGCGAAACCACGGGCAGTGGGAGCGTCGCGGTTCCCGGCAAGAAGTTCTTCGAGATTGCACGCTCGCTTCCCGAAGACAAAGTGATCATCGAAGTCGAAGGCGATCGCATCAACATCAAGTGCCGTCGCAGCCGCTTCAAGATGATGGGCAAGAGTGCGGATGAGTTTCCCAAGCTCCCCACCCAGAAGCCCGTTGTTTCGTTCTCTGTGGCCGCTACAACCCTCGACACGATGGTCAACAAGACAAGTTATGCCGTGTCGACAGATCTCACGCGTCCGTCGCTGTGCGGCGTTTTGTGGGAGATGAAAAAGGGTGCTCTCGGCATGGTGGCCACGGATGGACACCGCCTGGCCAAAGTCGAGCTCGCCAAGGTCGCCGACAGCTCGAGCGACAAAGACGTGATCGTATCGCCCAAGGCACTCAGCATCTTCCGCTCGCTGGTGGGCGGTCTCGATACGGTCAATGTGTCCCTCGCTGAAAATCACATCACCCTCGACCTCGGCGACAGCGTGATCTATTCGCGCCTGCTGGAGGGTCCGTTCCCGGACTACAACCAGGTGATGCCGAAGAAGAACTCCAAGAAGCTCACCGTCAGCCGCGAAGAGCTCACGGATGCATGCCGCCGCGTGGCCATTCTCTCCAGCGCCATCACCCACCAGGTGAAGCTCGTGGTCGAAGACGATCGCCTGACACTCTCGGTGAAAACGCCGGATGTGGGCGAAGCCGTCGAAGAGGTCACGTGCAATTATGGCGGCGCCAAGATGGAGATCGGCTACAACGCGCGTTATCTCCTGGATATCCTGCGCACCATCGAGAGCGGCGACGTGAACTTCCTGCTCGATCGCAACGACAACGCCGGCGTGGTCACCCCGGACGAAAACGGTACGGACCTGGCGCACGAGTGCCTGTTGATGCCGCTGCGGCTCAGCGACTGAGCACGCGGCAGCGTCTCCGCACCACGTGCGCGTCGACCGGGTTCAGACCACGAATTTTCGCAATCTCGCGGGCGACGCGGTTGAGCTCGGGCCTGCGCTCAATGTCCTGATCGGCGAAAACGGCCAGGGCAAGACCAACCTTCTCGAAGCCATCTATTACTTCCGATTCGGGCGTTCCTTTCGCGCCCAGAGCGACGCGGAGCTGATCCGCTTCGACGAGCCGTTCTGCCGCGCCGAAGTAAATGCCACCTTCGCGGACGGCCACAGCGAGCTGTTCGCGTGCGGGATCGAGCGGCGCGGAAATTCCGTCAATCGCACCATCAAGGTCGCCGGCCAGGTCCTGGCGCGCCGCTCGGATCTGGCGGGCCGCTTCCCGGTGGTTCTGTTTGGACCCAATGATCTGCGCACCGTCTCGGGAGAGCCCGAGCACCGGCGGCGCTTCTTCGACATGGTGGGAACCACCACCGATCCGCGCTACCTCCGTGCCGCCAATGACTACCGCCGCGCGCTCGACCAGCGCAACGCGGCCCTCAAGGCGCGCGCGAGCCGGGAGGAGATGGAGGCATGGAACGGCCGCCTGGTTGAGCCCGGCGCTGAGCTTGTTGTGCGAAGGCGTGAGCTGAGCCTCCGCCTCGAAGCGTTGATGGCGGCCGAATCCCGGGCGCTCGAGAACCCCTTCAAGTTCTCGATGCAGTACGAGTCCACCCTGTTGCCTCCCGAGGGTGCCAGCCTGGATGAGATACAACAACGCTTCCACGAGCGCCTCGTGGCGTCGGCACCCGAAGAAATGCGGCGCGGTATCACGCTGAACGGTCCCCATCGCGATGATATCCAGCTCTGCCTCGGCCCCAACGACCTCCGGCGCTATGGATCGCAGGGCCAGCGACGCCTTTTTGCCGTGCTCCTCAAGCTCGCCGAGCTGGCTCATATCGAATCGGAGCTGCGCGAACCGTGTGTCCTGCTCCTGGACGACGTGTTCTCGGAGTTCGATGCAGCCATCATGAGCCGTCTTCAGCACCTCTTCGAAAGCCAACGACAGGTCTTCGTGACCACTCCCGTGGAGCTTCCGCAGCGGCAATCGGAGCACACGCGCGTGCTGCACGTGCGCGATGGTCGTGTACACGCCGGTTAACGATTTGTACCCATCTGTAATGCGCTGTGGGAACGCCGTTTGTGGCCACGCGTGCAGCGCGTCGAAAACAAATAAAAAGGTTTCTAAGGCGCTCCAAAAAAGTTACTTTTAGTGCGTTATGGCCCCACGTTCTTTTGCCCGTGTCGGTGAAGTGCTCCCGTCTGTTCTTCGCGACCTCGGGCTCCAGACCAGATTCCGCGAGCGACGTGTGGTTGAGCACTGGGCTCTCGTAGTGGGCCCGGAGCTCGCCCGTCGCACACGCGCGCTGCGCTGCGACAATGGAACGCTGCTGGTGCGCGTGGACCATGGCGCGTGGATGCAGGAGCTGCATTTCATCGAGAAAAAACTGCTCGAAAAGATGCGGACCGCCTGCCCCGACGTGGAGCTCACGCGGATCCGCTTTACTGCGCGGGACGTGGATTAGGCCAGGCGGACACAGGGAGTCGTGATGAGAAGCGATATCAGCAATCCTTCACCGAACAAGCCGGCGCCTCCCGTCATTCCGCCGGACAATGACACTGGAAAGGTCGAAATGGCTCAGGAATACACTGCAAAACAGATCCAGGTGCTGAAAGGGCTCGAGGCCGTCCGCAAGCGGCCCGCCATGTATATCGGAAGCACCGACATCCACGGCCTCCACCATTTGATCTACGAAGTCGTGGACAACTCGGTCGACGAGGCCCTGGCCGGCTTCTGCACCGATATCGAGGTCATCATCCACGACAACCTGACGGTGAGCGTGGAGGACAATGGACGCGGCATTCCCGTCGACATCCATCCCACGCAGCATCGTCCCGCCCTGGAAGTCGTGATGACAACACTGCACGCCGGCGGCAAGTTCGACCGCGACACCTACAAAGTCTCCGGCGGTCTGCACGGCGTCGGCGTTTCGGTCGTGAACGGTCTTTCGGAATGGCTCGAGGTGGAGATTCATCGCGACGGCAAGCGCTACACGCAGAAGTACGAGCGGGGAGCTCCGGCCAACGATCTGCAGGAGCTCGGCGCGACCGATCGCCGCGGCACGACGGTGACGTTCCTCCCCGATTCCGAGATTTTCGAGAAGGTGGATTACCAGTACGAAGTGCTGGCACAGCGCCTGCGCGAGCTGGCGTTCCTCAACAAGGGCCTCAAGATTGTCTTCGAAGACCAGCGCGCCACGAAGCCACGCCGCCAGGTGTTCCAGTACGAAGGCGGCATCGTGTCGTTCGTGAAGTACATCGACACGGCCAAGACCTTGCTGGTGCCGCAGCCCATCTTTCTCCAGTCGGAGAAAGACGGCGTGCAGGTGGAGGTGGCGCTCCAGTACACCGACGGCTACGCCGAGAACGTGTTCTCCTTCGCCAACAACATCAACACCATGGAAGGCGGCACGCACCTGATCGGCTTCAAGGCCGCACTCACGCGCACGATCAACAACTACGCGGCCGCCAACAATCTGTTCAAGAAAGAGCGCGTAACGCTGGGCGGCGACGACGTGCGCGAAGGCCTGACGGCAGTCGTGAGCGTCAAGGTTCCCGAGCCGCAGTTCGAAGGCCAGACCAAGACCAAGCTCGGCAACTCCGAAGTGAAGGGCATTGTCGAAGCGGTCGTGGGCGACGGGCTCAAGGAATACCTGGAAGAGAATCCGGCCATCGGCAAGGCCGTCATCGAGAAGTGTCTCTCCGCGTACACGGCACGCGAAGCGGCCCGCAAAGCGCGCGATCTCGCGCGTCGCAAGACGGCCCTCGAGTCCGCTTCCCTGCCCGGCAAGCTGGCCGACTGCGCGGCGCGCGATCCGGCCGTGAGCGAGCTCTACCTGGTCGAAGGGGACTCGGCCGGCGGCTCGGCCAAGATGGCGCGCAACCGCGAATTCCAGGCCATTCTGCCTTTGCGCGGCAAGGTGCTCAACGTGGAGAAGGCGCGGCCCGACAAGGTGTTCTCGAACGAAGAAATTCGCACAATCATCACGGCGGTGGGAACCGGCGCGGGCGAGTTCGATCTCACCAAGGCGCGCTACCACAAGATCATCATCATGACCGATGCCGACGTCGACGGCGCGCACATTCGCACGCTGCTTCTGACCCTGTTTTACCGCCACATGAAGCCGCTCATCGAAGCCGGCTACATCTACATCGCCCAGCCGCCGCTCTTCAAGCTCAAGAAGGGCAAGAAAGAGGTGTACGCCTTCGCCGACGAGGACCGCGAGCGCGTGCTCAAGGAT